>NZ_VYKE01000205.1:0-6886 GCF_032424515.1 Pseudomonas sp. JV245A | reverse complement strand
CGGCAGCGGCTACACGGGATGCCGCTAGCGCTTGTTCAGCACCCGCGCCAGACGGTCGCCACCCAGCTGGATCGCGGCTACCAGAATCACCAGCAGCACGATCACCGTGAGCATGATCTGGCTGTCGAACCGCTGATAACCGTAGCGGTAGGCAATGTCCCCCAGGCCGCCCGCGCCAATCGCCCCGGCCATGGCCGAGGAGTTGATCATGGTCACCAGGGTGATGGTGAAGCCGCCGACGATGCCCGGCAGCGCTTCGGGCAGCAGCACGTGCCAGACGATGTGCCAGCGCCGGCAACCCATGGCCTGGGCGGCCTCGATCAGGCCGTGGTCGACTTCCCGCAGGCTGACTTCGGCGATCCGCGCAAAGAACGGCGTGGCGGCGATGGTCAGCGGCACCACGGCGGCCCACACGCCGTAGGTGGTGCCGACGATCATTCGGGTAAAGGGGATCAGCGCCACCATCAGGATCAGGAACGGGATCGAGCGGAACAGGTTCACAAAGGCCCCCAGCGCCCGGTTCAGGTTCGGCGCCTCGTAGATCCCGCCCTTGCCGCTGGTGACCAGGATCACCGCCAGGGGAATCCCCGCCAGCAGGGCAATCAGCGAGGACACGCCGACCATCAGCAGGGTGTCGAGAATGCCCTGCAACAAGCGATCAAACCACATAGCCCAGTACCTCCACCTGTTGTGCCCATTGCCCGGCGCGCTGGCGCAGTTGCGCAGCCTCCAGGGACGAGCCCTGGACTGCCAGCAGCAATTGCCCCAGGGCGTGGCCCTGGATGCGTTCCACGCCGCCTTGCAGCAGGCGTACGCGGCCGCCCAGGGCGCCGAACAGCGCCGCCAGGTCCGGTTCCTCATGGCTGCTGCCGGTGAAGCGCAGGCTTAGCACCAGCGCCGCATCGGAAGACGTCGGATGGCTTTGCAGGCGGTTCTGCAGTTCTTCCGGCAGGCCGTGCTGCAGGGGCGCCAGCAGGGTCTTGCTGACCTCGTGCTGCGGGTTGCCGAAGACTTCCCAGACCGGCCCCTGCTCGACGATGCGCCCGTGCTCCAGTACCACCACCCGGTCGCAGATATCGCGGATCACCGCCATCTCGTGGGTGATCAGGATGATGGTCAGGCCCAGGCGCTGGTTGATCTCTTTCAGCAGGCCGAGGATCGACTGGGTGGTTTCCGGGTCCAGGGCCGAAGTGGCCTCGTCGCACAGCAGGATCTCGGGATCGTGGACCAGGGCCCGGGCGATCCCCACCCGCTGCTTCTGGCCGCCGGACAACTGCGCCGGGTAGGCCCGGTGCTTGTCCTTGAGGCCCACCAGCTCCAGCAGCTCGCGCACCTTGCGCTCGCGCTCGGCCTTGGGTACCCCGGCCACCTTCAGCGGCAGCTCGACGTTGTGCCACACGGTCTTGGCCGACATCAGGTTGAAGTGCTGGAAGATCATGCCGATGCGCCGGCGCAGGGCCACCAGGCGGTCTTCGTCGAAGTCGCCGATGTCCACCTGGTCGATCAGCACCCGGCCGCTGCTGGGCTGCTCCAGGCGGTTGATGGTGCGGATCAGCGACGACTTGCCGGCGCCGCTGCGGCCGATGATGCCGAACACCTCGCCGCGCTGGATCGACAGGTCGATATCGTGCAAGGCCTGCACCGGACCCTGCTGGCCCTGGTAGGTCTTGCCCAGGCCGATAAAGCGCACCTGGGCGCGATTCAGTTCGGGGTGCAGCTCGGTCTGCCCGGCGCGCCGGGGCGCCGCTTCCGGCAGCTTGCGCTGTAGCGTCGCGACACTCATCTCAACCTTCCCAGCCGGCTTGGTAGAGCTTGCCGTGGGCTTTGTCCAGAGCGGCGCGAACGGCAGGCGAGTGCTGGTAGATATCGACGAACTTGATCAGCCGCGGGTCGTTCTTGCTCTTGGGCTGGATCACGAACTGGATCACGTATTCCTTGTGGTCCAGGCCGTCGAACAGCAGCGCCGAGCCGGCATCGAAGGTCTTGGCCAGGCGGATGTAGGCCGGGTAGCCCTGGACCAGGTCAGCGTCGTCATAGGCGCGCACCAGTTGCACGGCTTCGACCTGGAGGATCTTGATCTTCTTCGGGTTGCTGACGATGTCTTCTTCGGTGGCCTTGTAGCCAACGCCCGGCTTGAGGGTGATCAGCCCGGCCTTGGCCAGCAGTTGCAGGCCGCGCCCGCTGTTGATCGGGTCGTTGGCGATGGCCACGCTGGCACCTTGTGGCAGTTCGTCGAAGCTTTTGTATTTCTTCGAGTACAGGCCGACGTTGTTGATGATGCCCGGGGCGAAGGGCACCAGGTCGAAACCGGCGGCGGCCTTGGCGTTTTCCAGGAACGGGATGTGCTGGAAGTAGTTCACGTCGATGTCACCGGCGGCCAGGCTGACGTTGGGCGCGATCCAGTCGGTGAACTCCACCAGCTCGACTTTCAGGCCCTGCTTGCCGGCCTCTTCCACGGCGGCCTCCAGGGGAATGGCGAAGGCGGCGGTGGTGCCGACCTTGAGCGGCGCGTCGGCGGCGAAGACGGCGCTGCTGAACAGGCCGAGGGCGAGGGCCAGGGCTTTGAGCGGGTGGCGCAGGCGTTTGGTTTTCATAGGGGTCAGGGTCCGAGTCGGGGCCAGGGAATGGGGTGTGGTTGCGGGCCTCTTCGCTGGCTAGCCAGCGCCTACAGTGAGGTGTGCAGGAGCCGGCTTGCCGGCGAAGCGTTTAGCGGCGGTAGGCCGCGCCGGTGTGTTGTTCGGGCAGCTTGCGGCCCTGGCGGAAGAGCTTTTCCCGCAGGGTGCCGTCGTCGTAGGCGGTCTTGTAGGAGCCGCGGCGCTGCAGTTCGGGGATGACCAGGTCGATGAAGTCGACGTAGCTTTCCGGGGTGACGATGCGGGTCAGGTTGAAGCCGTCCAGGCCGGTTTCGGCGATCCAGGATTCCAGGTCGTCGGCCACCTGCTGCGGCGAGCCGACCACGGTGAAGTAGCGGCCGCCCAGGGCGTGCTGGTCCAGCAGCTTGCGTCGGGTCCAGTCGTTGTTCTGCAGGTTCTTGGTGGCCGACTGGATGGCATTGCTCTTCACGTACTGGATCGGCTCGTCGATCTCGTACTGGGAAAAATCGATCCCGGTGGACGCGGAAAAATGCGCCACCCCGGCCTCTGCGCTGGCGTGGCTGCGGTACTCGGCGTGCTTCTTCCAGGCCAGTTCCTCGGTCTCGCCGACTATCACGTTGAGGCCCATGAACACCTTGATGTCCTCGGGATTGCGCCCGGCAGCCACGGCGCTGGCGCGGACCTTGTCCACCTGGGCCTTGGTCGCGGCCTTGTTCTGCCCGCTGATGAACACGCACTCGGCGTGGCGCCCGGCGAACAGCAGGCCGCGGTCCGAGCTGCCGGCCTGGAACAGCACCGGGGTGCGTTGCGGCGACGGTTCGCACAGGTGGTAACCACTGACCTGGTAGAACTCGCCCTGGTGCTCGACCTTGTGCACTTTTTCCGGCTGGGCATAGATGCGTTGCTCGCGGTCATTGAGGACCGCGTCGTCCTCCCAACTGCCTTCCCAGAGTTTGTACAGCACCTCCAGGTACTCGTCGGCCTGGTCGTAGCGGCGGTCGTGCTCGATCTGCTCCTTGAGCCCCATGGCCTGGGCGGCGCTGTCCAGGTAGCCGGTGACGATGTTCCAGCCGACCCGGCCACGGCTCAGGTGGTCGAGGGTGGAAAGGCGCCGGGCGAACAGGTAGGGCGCCTCGTAGGTGAGGTTGGCGGTGAGGCCGAACCCCAGGTTCTTGGTGACCGCGGCCATGGCCGAGACCAGCAGCAGCGGGTCGTTCACCGGCAGCTGGATCGACTCCTTGAGGGGCACGTCCACCGAATTCTGGTAGACGTCGTAGACCCCGACGATGTCGGCGATGAACAGCCCGTCGAACAGCCCGCGCTCCAGCAACTGGGCCAGCTCGGTCCAGTACTCGAGGGTCTTGTACTGGGTCGAGTTGTCCCGCGGGTGGGTCCACAGGCCGTGGTTGATGTGCCCGACGCAGTTCATGTTGAAGGCGTTGAGCAGGATCTTCTTCTTGGTGGTTTGTGGCGCGGCCATCAGATGGTCCCCCGCAGCGGCGGGTTCTGCTGGTTCAGGTAGTAGTTGCCCACCGCGTGGTACTTCCAGCGCACCGGGTCGTGCAGAGTGTGTACCCGGGCATTGCGCCAGTGGCGGTCCAGGCCATGCTCGGCCAGGGTCGCCTGGCTGCCCGCCAGTTCGAACAGGGTGCTGCCGGCGGCCAGGGAAATTTCCGTGCTCAGGGCGCGGACCTCGGCCACGGCGATGGACGCGGCGGCCACGGTGTCGGCGTTGGTCTGGGTCTGGGCCTTGTCGAGGAACTCCCCGGCGCGTTCCAGCAGGGCCTCGGTGGCGTGCAGGCGGATGCTCAGGTGGCCGAAGCTCTTGATGGTCAGCGGGTCGTCGGTGGCCTTGTCGTTGCCGGAGTCGATCCACGGCCGGGTCTTGGTGCGCACAAAGCGCAGGGCGTCTTCATAGGCGGCGCGGGCGATGCCGGTGTCGATGGCGGCGTGGAGGATCTGCGCCAGCGGGCCGACTGGGGTCGGGCGCTCGAAGGCGCTCTGGAACGGCACCACGTCGGCCTCGTCCACCCACACGTTGTCGAATTGCACCGAGCCGCTGCCGGTGGTGCGCTGGCCGAAGCCGCTCCAGTCGTCGATCACGTCCAGGCCCTGGGCGTCGGCGGGGACGAAGGCCAGTTGCTGCACGCCGTGTTCATCCACCACCGAGGTGGGGATGCGCTGGGCGTAGAGGGCGCCGGTGGCGTAGAACTTGCGCCCGTCGATGCGGTAGCCCGGGCCGTTGCTGTCGCGGCTCAGGCGGGTGGTGCGGTCGTGGGCGGTCTTGGTGCCCAGCTCGGCCAGGGCGTTGCCGAAACGCCGGCCGGCCAGGACTTCGGCATACAGCCGCTGCTTCTGCGGCTCGCTGCCATTCACCCGCAGCACTTCCAGGGCGTAGAAATGGTTCTGCGGGATCTGCCCCAGGGAGGCGTCAGCCTCGGCGATCAGGGCGATGACCTTGGCCAGGGTGACGTTGGAAACCCCGGCGCCACCGTATTCCTTGGGCACGCTGATGCCCCACAGGCCGGAGCGGGAAAAGGCTTCCAGCTCGGGGTGCGGCAGGCGCCGCTCGCGGTCGCGCAGGGCGCTGTCGCGCTTGAAATCTTCCGCCAGGTCGCTGGCGACAATCAGGGCTTGCTCATCGCTGGTAATGACCGCGACGTGTTGGGAAAGAGACATGTGTTTCTCCAGAGATCTGGTCAAAAGCGTTCTGGGCGGTTAAATCCAGGAGTGCCGGGCAGGCAAGGTGCCGTTCAGGTGATAGGTGCCCACGGCGTGGTACTTCCAGCGCACCGGGTCGTGCAGGGTGTGCACCCGGGCGTTGCGCCAGTGACGGTCGAGGTTGAATTCGGCGAGGGTGGCGCGGCTGCCAGCCAGCTCGAAGAGCTTTTCACTGGCCAGCAGCGAGATCTCGGTGGTCAGCACCTTGGCTTCGGCCACGGCGATGGAGGCGCGGGCCGCAGACTCGGCAGTGATCGGCGCCGCACTGACCTGGTCCAGCACCTGGCCGGCCTTGCGCAGCAGGGCTTCGGCGGCGTGCAGTTCGATCTGCAGCTTGCCGATGTCGGCGATCACATACAGGTCATCGCTGGCCCGTTCGACGTTGGCGTCGATCCACGGGCGTGCTCGTTCACGAACGAAACGGATGGCGTCGGCCACGGCTTCCCGGGCGATGCCGGCGTCGATGGCGGCCTGGATCAGCTGGGATACCGCGCCCTGGATATTCGGTGTTTCGTTGATCCGCCAGTTGTCCAGCACCAGCTCGGCGTCCACCCGCACATCGTTGAGCAGGATGGTGCCGCTGGCGGTGGTGCGCTGGCCGAAGCCCGACCAGTCGTCGACGATGCGCAGCCCCGGGGTGCCACGACGGACGAAGGCCAGCACCTGGCGGCCTTCCTCGTTGAGTGCCTTGACCGCCACCCAGTGGGCGAACAGGGCGCCGGTGGAGTAGAACTTCTGGCCATTGATCACGTGGCCGTCGGCGTCGGCGGTGATCCGTGCCTTGAGTTCCAGGGTGTTCTTGGTGCCGCGTTCCGGGCCGGCATTGCCGATGCGCCAGCCTTCCAGGACGCTCTGCAGCAGCTGTTTCTTCTGCCGCTCGGTGCCGCAGCCGAGAATCAGGCCGAGGATGCCGAACTGGTTCTGCGGGATCTGCCCCAGGGCCGGGTCGGCCGCGGAAATGATGGCGAAGACTTCGGCCAGGGTGACGAAGGAAACCTGTGGCCCGCCGTAGGCGCGGGGCACGGAAATACTGCCCAGGCCGCTGCGGGTGAATTGTTCGATCTGCGCCCAGGGCAGCTTGCGCTGGCGGTCGCGCTGGGCGGCCTGCTGGCGGGCCGCGTCGGCCAGTTCATGGGCAGCCTGAAGGGCTTCGGCGTCGTTGCGCAGAACCCGAGCGGGCAGCAAAAGGGGAGCGATATCCAGGTCACTCTGGACCTGGGCTTCGATCAGACTGGACATCAGTGCCACTCCTTGGCTGCACGCAATGCCCTGGCGATCTGCACTGGGGTGATTGTGTTCCGGACCATACCTACCTCACATCTTTTGGATAGGCCGCGTCATGCGGCGAAATCAGAATCAAGAATGTCCGGTGGTCCGGTGCATATACCCTATGCGCGTATAAAAATTAAATAAACTAACTTTTAGGAATATGAATAGAAGGGTTGAATCGAATCCCGCAGGCGTTATGGATCAAGGCCTTAGCGTGCTTCCACGGCTGTGGTTCTAGCGACGAATGCCTCCCCAAAACCACCCCGTACCTGCACGTAGGAGCTGGCTTGCCAGCGAATGCG
>NZ_VYKE01000204.1:0-7039 GCF_032424515.1 Pseudomonas sp. JV245A | reverse complement strand
CGGCAGCGGCTACAGGGCGTGCGTGCGTCAAGAAATCTTGGGAATCTCCAACCCGCGGATCACCGCCGGGCGCGCCACGAATTTGGCCAGCACTCGCTTGACCTCGGGGAAGTTGTCGATGCCCACCAATTCACCCGCCTCATAGAACCCGATCAGATTGCGAATCCACGGAAAGGTCGCGATATCGGCAATGGTGTAGCGCTCGCCCATGATCCACTCGCGCCCCCCCAGGTGCTTGTCCAGCACCCCCAGCAGACGCTTGGCCTCGTTCACGTAGCGCTCCAGCGGCCGCTTGTCCTCGTACTCCCTGCCGGCAAACTTGTTGAAGAACCCCACCTGCCCGAACATCGGGCCGATGCCGCCCATCTGGAACATCAGCCACTGGATGGTTTCATAACGCGCCGCCGACTCCTGGGCCAGCAGTTGCCCGCTCTTGTCCGCCAGGTAGATCAGGATCGCCCCCGACTCGAACAGCGCCAGCGGCTGGTCCCCCGGGCCGTGGGGGTCGAGAATCGCCGGGATCTTGTTGTTCGGGCTGACACTGAGGAACTCCGGGGTCATCTGATCCTGGGTCTCGAAGCTGACCCGATGCGCCTCGTAGGGCAGGCCGATCTCTTCGAGCATGATCGAGACCTTGACCCCGTTGGGGGTCGGCAAGGAATACAACTGAATCCACTCAGGGAATTGCGCAGGCCATTTCTGGGTGACGGCAAAGGCGGAAAGATCGCTCATGACAGGCTTCCAGTCTCAATCAAAGGGGGGCGGCGCCACGGATGGGCAACGGCGGGGAATTATCCGCCGGGTTTTCTTAAATCGGCAACATGCAGCGCTTAAGCTGCCTGCAATCGAACCAAAAGCCGTTCAGGGACTCATAAGCAACGGCCTGATCAGGCCATGAGCAACGACAGGGAACACGGGTTTGTCAGCCTCACGCATCGCACTTGAAGAATGACCGCACCATGAACCTGCCCCGCCGCCTTGCCCGCCACTTCAAGCACCGCCGCTACCTGCCGTTGCCGGCCCTGTTGCTGGGCGGCGCCCTGTGCCTGTCCCTGGAATCCAGCGCCAGCCGCGCGCAACCGGTGGACGGCACCCAGACCCTGGTGTTCCTGCGCCACGCGGAAAAGCCCGCCGGCGGCCTCGGGCAGCTCAACTGCCAGGGCCTGAACCGGGCCATCGACCTGGCCTCGCTGCTGCCGGAGAAATTCGGCAAGGCGCAGTACGTGTTCGCCGCCGACCCCACGCGCAACGTCGAGGAAGGCGAGCTGGACAACTCCTACAGCTACATCCGCCCGCTGATGACCATCAGCCCCAGCGCCATCAAGCTCGGCCTGCCGGTGAACATCGATTTTGCCGCCAATGACACCAGCGACCTGGCGGACGAGCTGCTGCATGACCGCTACCACAACTCGATCATCTACACCGCCTGGTCCCACGGCTACCTGCCGGAGCTGATCAACAAGGTCGCCGAAGAAGCCGTGGGCGAACGGCAGCCGATCACCGAAGACTGGGCCTCCAGCGACTTC
This sequence comes from Pseudomonas sp. JV245A, assembly GCF_032424515.1. Lineage (NCBI taxonomy): Bacteria > Pseudomonadati > Pseudomonadota > Gammaproteobacteria > Pseudomonadales > Pseudomonadaceae > Pseudomonas > Pseudomonas sp. JV245A. The sequence continues at coordinate 5,513 of NZ_VYKE01000204.1, read as the reverse complement.
GACTCGCTGTACGTGCTGACCCTGACCTGGCGCAACGGCAAGGCCAGCCTGCACAGCCAAAGCTACAAACAGGGCCTGGACGGCGGCGAGCAGGATTGCCCGAGCTGATCAGCCCAGGGCGTCGAGCAACCGGTACCAGGCAATCCCCGCCCCCAGGTAGAGGCGTTGCAGGCCGTGCAGCGGAATCGGCCGCAACGGCGTGACCGGGAAAGGAAAACCCTGCCCCGCTCCCGTCAGCCGCGCCGCCAGGTGCCTGCCCAGCAGGGTCGACAAGGCAATGCCGCGCCCGTTGTAGCCCAGCAGGATCGACAGCCCCGGCGCCGGCTCGTGCAACTGCGGCAGAAAACTTGGGGTCAGGGCCACGCGCCCGCTCCAGCGATACTCGATGGGGACCCCCGCCAATTGCGGAAACAGGTTCAGCAACGAACGCTCCAGGTGGTTCCAGTCGGCATCCCGGCGCGGCTCGGAAAACGGCCCGCGCCCACCCAGCAGCAGGCGCCCCTGGGCGTCCTGCTTGAAATACAGCAGCAGGCGCCGGGCATCGGAACACACCTCGCCGCCCGGCAGGATGCTCTGGCGCAGCTCGGCAGGCAGCGGCCGGGTGGCGATGATGAAACTGTTGGCGGCGATCACCGTCTGGCGCAACCCCGGCCACAAGTCGTCGGTGTAGCCATTGGTCGCCAGCAGTACCTTCGAGGCACGCACCCGAGCGCTGCGGTCGGTCTCCAGGGTCCAGCGCCCGCCATCGCGCTGCAGCTTCCGGACCCGGCTCTGGCCGTGAATGCTCACCCCCAGCCCCATCGCCACCCGGGCCAGGCCCCGGGCGTAGTTCAGCGGGTGCAGGCTGCCGGCCCGCGGGTCGACCCAGCCGCCCAGGTATTGCGAACTGCCGATGCGCTGGCTCACGGCGGCCTTGTCCAGCAACTCCACGGCCACGCCGCGCTGGCGCCACTGCTCGGCGCGCTGCTCCAGGGTGTGCATCGCCGCGCCGGAAAACGCCGGCTGGATCCAGCCCTTGCGGGTGGCGTCGCAGCGAATGCCGTGTTCCTTGATCAGCTCGAACACTTCATCGGCCGCGCCACCCACGGCATCGATCAGCGCCTCGCCCTGTACCGGGCCGAACTTGGCCAGCAGTTGCTCGGGGTCGAACTTGAGCCCGGGGATCACCTGCCCACCGTTGCGCCCGGAGGCGCCCCAGCCGGGCTCGCCGGCATCCAGCACACAGACGCTGGCACCGCTCTGGGCCAGGCGCAGGGCGCTCACCAACCCGGTGTAGCCGGCGCCGACAATCGCCACATCGACCTCCCGGTCCTCGGCCAGTGCCGGGGTGTGCTCGGCCGGCATGGCCGTGGCCGCCCACAGCGAGGGCGGCATGCGCAGGGGCTCGGATGCGCTCATGCCTGCACCTCCGCGCCCTGGTTGAGCAAGCGCCGCAGGAAGTCCTGGGTGCGCGGGTGGCTCGGGGTGCTGAGCACGGTTCGGGCCGGGCCGGCCTCGACGATGCGCCCGCTGTGGAGGAAGCACACCTGGTCTGCCACGTCCTGGGCAAAGCCCATTTCATGGGTGACCACGATCATGGTCATGCCCTCGTCGGCCAGCTTGCGCATCACCGCCAGCACCTCGCCCACCAGTTCCGGGTCCAGCGCCGAAGTCGGTTCGTCGAAGAGAATCGCCTCCGGGTCCATGGCCAGCGCCCGGGCAATGGCCACCCGTTGCTGCTGGCCGCCGGAGAGCTCGTCCGGGTAGGCGTGCATGCGATGGGCCAGGCCTACCTTTTCCAGCAGCGCCTCGGCCCGCAGGCGTGCTTGCCGGGGGTCCTGTTTCTTGACGTAGATCGGCCCCTCGGTGACGTTCTGCAACGCCGTGCGATGGGGGAACAGGTTGAAGCGCTGGAACACCATGGCCACTCGGGTGCGCAGCTCGTGGATGCTCTTGGCCTGCCGGTCGACCCGCGCCCCGCTCACCAGGATCTCGCCCTGCTCGTAGCTTTCCAGGCCGTTGATGCAGCGCAGCAGGGTCGACTTGCCGGACCCGGAAGGCCCGATCAGGCACACCACTTCACCGCTGCGCACCTCAAGGTCGATGCCTTCGAGCACCGCCACGTTGCCAAAGCTCTTGTGTACGCCCTTGATCTGGATCATGGCTTTCTCCGGGTGCTGATGCGCGCCTCCAGGCGGCGCAGGGCAAAGGACAGCGGCAGGCTCAGGGCCAGGTAGAGCAAGGCCACCAGGGTGTAGACGGTCATGTTCTCGAAGGTCGAGGAAGCGATCAGCTGCCCGGCCCGGGTCATCTCCGCCACGGTGATGGTCGACACCAGGGACGAGTCCTTGAGCATCATCACCAGGGTGTTGCCGTAGGGCGGCAAGGCGATGCGCAGGGCCTGGGGCAGTACCACCCGACGCATGATCATCGGCCCGCGCATGCCGATGGATTCGGCGGCCTCGATCTGCCCCTGGTGGATGGCCTGGATACCGGCGCGGAAGTTTTCCGCCTGGTACGCCGAGTAGGCGATGCCCAGGCCGATCACCCCGGCCTGCATGGCGGTGAGCTGGATGCCGAAATCCGGCAGCACGAAGTAGATGTAAAACAGCTGGACGATGATCGGCAGCCCGCGAATGACGTTGACCACGCCGATGGCGAACAACGCCACCGAGCGCACCTTGGACACCATCATCAAGGCGAAGACCAGGCCGATCAGCGAGCTGAGCACGAAGGAGCCAACGGTGACCTGCAGGGTGACCACTGCGCCTTTCAACAGAATGGGCAGGAAGTCCAGAGCGTTCTGGAGAAACATGGAGAGACCCGTTTAATCAGCAGGAAAGGGACCCGGGCCAGGCGCCGGGCCGCGACTGGATCAGTTGAGCTTCCAGTGCTCGATGATGCGGTCCAGGGTGCCGTCGGCCTTGATCGCGGCGATCCCGCGATTGACCTCGGCCAGGGTCTGGGCATCGCCCTTGCGCACGATCAGGCAGACATCGCCCATGACCACCGGCTGGTAGCCCTTGACCAGCCGCACCTTGTTCTGGGTGCCCTGGGCCAGTTGGTAGGCGAGGATCGGCCGGTCGGCGAAACCGGCCTTGATCCGCCCCAGGGCCAGGTCGCGCATCAGATCGGGAATCGAGTCGTAGCCGCGCACTTCCTTGAAGATCCCGCGCTTGTTCAACTCGTCGATAAACACCGTGCCGACCTGGGCGCCGACGGTTTCCCCGGCCAGGTCCTCCATGCGGCGGTAGTCGCTGGCGTCGTCGGCCTTGACGATCAGGCCCTCGCCGTAGCTGAACACCGGGTCGGAGTACTGCACCACTTTCTCGCGCACCGGCGTGCGCAGCATGGCAGCGGAAATGATGTCGATCTTGTTCGAGGTCAGTGAGGGGATCAGTGCGGCGAAGGTGGTCTGCTGGATGTCCACGGCGAAACCGCCGGCCTTGCCCACGGCCCGGGCGGCATCGATCATCATGCCCTCGATGCTCTGGCTCTTGACGTCAAGGAAGGTGAAGGGAATGCCGGTGGCGGTGGCCCCGACCTTGTACAGCGGCTCGGCCTGGGCCGACGCCGAAAGGCCCAGGCCAAGGGCGCAACAGAATGCGAAAACAGCGGGTGCAAGGACGCGAGTGCGGGTATGCATGGCGAATCTCCCATTGGACGGTTTTATTGTTTGAAGTCCGTGATGGATAGCCTCTGTTGTGGAAGGCAGGAGGCATGAACCCGACTATAAACAATTTACAAAAATCGTAAAGAGATTTATAAATATCGAATATCGATATTAAAAACACAAAATAACCTGAAAGGACTGGTCATGAGCGATAACAACAACTCCCTTTTCAACCAGTCATTGGAGAAGGGCCTGGCGGTGCTGCGGGCCTTCAACGCCGCGCAACGGACCATGAACCTGGCGGAAATCGCCACGGCCGCCGACATCAACAAAAGCTCGGCGCAGCGCATGATCCACACCCTGGAACAGCTGGGCTACGTGCGTAAGCACCCGCAGACCAAGCGCTTCCAGCTGACCCCGCGGGTGATGGAGATCGGCTACAACTACCTGGCCGCCGACACCCTGGTGGACGTGGCCAACCCCTTCCTCGCCGAGCTGGCCCAGGTCACCGGGGAAACCACCAACCTCACCGAGCCCGATGGCCTGGACATGGTCTATGTAGCGCGATTCGTGGCGCCCAAGTTCATCCCCATCCACATGCCCATCGGCAGTCGTATCCCGATGTACTGCACTGGCTCGGGCCGCGCCTACCTCAGCGCCCTGCCCGCCGCCGAGGCCCTGCAGATCCTCCAGGCCAGCGACCGCAAGGCCCACACCCGACACACCCGCACCGACCTGGACGAGATCCAGCGCGAGATCGACGCCACCCAGCGCCGCGGCTATGCCCTGAACCCGGAAGAACTGTTCCTGGGCGACATGGCGATAGCCGCGCCCATCCTCGATGGCAAGGGCTTGCCGGTGGCCGCGGTGCACGTGGTGGTGCCCAGCAGCCGCTGGACCCTGGAAGAAGCCGAACGCAAGCTCGCGCCCTCGGTGATCGAATGTGCCAGGGCCATCCGCACCTCGATTCGCACCCTCTGAAAATCACTCTCCTGTAGCCGCTGCCGCAGGTTCGGGCCGCGTTCGGACGAACGGCCCGTAGGGACGCGGCGTTCTCAAGGCCGATGAGCTCCCGACGGGGGATCGCCAGACAAGGCCGGACGAGATCGGTTCGCAGCACGCCGGCGCCAGCGGCTACAATTCGCGCTTATTGTCCTCGTGCGGAATACCTTTCATGTCCAACCTCGCCTCCACCCAGCCCAACCGCGGCTGGGCGTTCTGGTGCAAACCCCTGCTGTTCCTGCTGGTCGCCGCCATCGGCCTGTATTACGTGAAGTGGTCGCCCTACTACCTCAAGGTCTTTGTCGCCGCCGACAGCCACAGCATCGGCGCCTCGATCCTCAACGATCAGCAGAGCTCGCCCTGGAGCGCCGCCCTGGCCTATTCCCAGGTGTACTTCCTGGCCATCTGGAAGGCTGCGGTGCTGGCGGTGATCCTGGGTTCCCTGCTGCAGGTGCTGATTCCCCGGGATTGGCTGCTGCGCCTGTTCGGCCGTGCCGGCTTCGGCTCGACCCTGCGCGGCGGCCTGTTCGCCCTGCCGGGCATGATGTGTTCCTGCTGCGCCGCGCCGGTGGCTGCTGGCCTGCGCCGGCAGAAGGTTTCGGTGGGTGCGGCCCTGGCGTTCTGGATCGCCAACCCGGTGCTCAACCCGGCCACCCTGGTGTTCATGGGCTTTGTCCTGGGCTGGGGCTTTTCCGCCCTGCGCCTGGTGGCGGGCATTGTCCTGGTGCTGGGCGTGTCCCTGGTGGCGCAGCGGGTCGCCGGCCCCGAGCAACTGCCCGAAGCCGCGGTGGATGCGGTGGTGGAAGCCAGCACGGTGAACGATCAGCCGTTCCTCAGCCGCTGGGGCAAAACCCTGTGGCAACTGTTCTGGAGCACCATCCCCATCTACGTGCTGGCGGTACTGGTGCTGGGCGCGGCG
>NZ_VYKE01000203.1:0-7050 GCF_032424515.1 Pseudomonas sp. JV245A | reverse complement strand
GGCAGCGGCTACAGGGGGGATAGGCCGTGGGTGGTCAGCCCTTCCACACCTGCGGGTTGACCAGGTCCTGCGGCCGCTCACCCAGCAGGGCACTGCGCAGGTTGCTCATGGCGCGCGCGGCCATGGCGTCGCGGGTTTCATGGGTGGCCGAGCCAATGTGCGGCAAGGTCACTGCGTTCTTCAGCTGGAACAGCGGCGACTCCGCCAGCGGTTCCTTCTCGTACACATCCAGGCCGGCGCCACGGATCTGGCCCTTCTGCAAGGCTTCGATCAGCGCCGGTTCATCCACCACCGGCCCGCGGGAAATGTTCACCAGGATTGCACTGGGCTTCATCAGCGCCAGTTCGCGGTGGCTGATCAGGTGCTTGGTCTTTTCGCTCAACGGCACCACCAGGCAGACGAAATCCGCCTCCGCCAGCAGTTGCTCCAGGCTGCGAAACTGCGCCCCCAGCTCCTGCTCCAGGGCCGCCTTGCGGCTGTTGCCGCTGTAGAGGATCGGCATGCCGAAGCCCAGGCGCCCACGGCGGGCGATGGCCGCGCCAATGTTGCCCATGCCGACGATGCCCAGGGTCTTGCCGTGCACGTCGCAGCCGAACAGCGCCGGGCCGACGCTGGCCTGCCATTGCCCGGCCTTGGTCCAGGCATCCAGCTCGGCCACTCGGCGGGCACTGCTCATGAGCAGGGCGAAGGCCAGGTCGGCGGTACTTTCGGTGAGCACGTCCGGGGTGTTGGTGAGCATCAGCCCGCGTTCGTTGAAGTAGGCCAGGTCGTAGTTGTCGTAGCCCACCGAGATGCTCGACACCACTTCCAGGCGCGCGGCGTTTTCCAGCTGCGCACGGCCCAGCTTGCGGCCGACACCGATCAGGCCGTGGGCCTGGGGCAGGGCTTCATTGAATTGCGCGGCGATGTCCCCGTGCTTGGGGTTGGGCACTATGACCTCGAAATCCTGTTGCAGGCGTTCGGTCATCTCGGGGGTGATGCGGCTGAAGGCAAGTACAGTCTTTTTCATCGCGCGAAGGCTCGTCAGGCGGGGAGAATGCCAAGCAAGCTAACATTTTTGCCGCCGCCACCAAAGCACCCCGCCACGAGCCTGCATGTGTAGGAGCTGGCTTGCCAGCGAAGGCGGCATCCAGGTTTGCACAGGACGTGCGGGCTTCTTCGCCGGCAAGCCGGCTCCTACAGGTGGGACGGTGGTCTGGGCGGGGAGCCCCGCGGTCAGGTGGCCAGGCGTGCGCCGGTCAGGCTGCCGCTCAGTTCATAGGCCGCCAGTTCCGTCTGGTGCGCGGTGAGGATCTCCGGCAGAGAGCCGCGCAGGTATTCGACCCAGGTCTTGATCTTGGCGTCCAGGTACTGGCGCGACGGGTAGATGGCGTACAGGTTCAGCTCCTGGGAGCGGTACTTGGGCATCACCCGTACCAGGGTGCCGGTGCGCAAACCCTCTATAGCCGCGTATACCGGCAACACCCCGACCCCCATGCCGCTGATGATCGCAGTCTTCATGGCATCGGCGGAGTTCACCAGGAACGGCGAGCTGTTGATGGTGACCATTTCCTGGCCTTCCGGGCCGTCGAAGGTCCACTTCTCCAGGGGAATCACCGGGCTCACCAGGCGCAGGCAGGCATGGTTCAGCAGATCGCTGGGCTTTTGCGGGCAGCCGTTGGCTTTCACATAGGCCGGCGAGGCGCAGACGATGCTGTAGGTCATCCCCAGGCGCTGGGAGACGAACCCCGAATCCGGCAGCTCTCGGGCCAGGACGATGGACACGTCGTAGCCCTCGTCCAGGAGGTCCGGCACACGGTTGGCCATGGTCAGGTCGAAGGTCACGTCCGGGTGGGTCTTGCGGTAGCGGGCGATGGCGTCGATCACGAAGTGCTGGCCGATGCCGGTCATGGTGTGCACTTTCAACTGCCCGGCGGGGCGGGCGTGGGCGTCGCTGGCCTCGGCCTCGGCTTCTTCGACATAGGCCAGGATCTGCTCGCAGCGCAGCAGGTAGCGCTTGCCGGCCTCGGTCAGGGCGATGCGGCGAGTCGTGCGGTTGAGCAGGCGGGTTTGCAGGTGCGCCTCTAGATTGGAGACGGCGCGCGAGACGTTGGCGGTGGTGGTGTCCAGCTGCACCGCGGCGGCCGTGAAACTACCGGCTTCGGCAACACAACTGAAGGCGCGCATGTTTTGCAAGGTGTCCATGGGGTGCTCTCAAGGGAGATTGCAAATTGTGACACGAAGTTTCTGTTTTTACAGGCGTACAGGGATACGACCAAGGGATTATCGCGTTTACGGTAACAAAGATTCACAGGAATCCCAGCTTATCGCCGCAACGACCGCCCCCTAGAATTGCGCCGATCCCTAGGAGCCGGCAGGCCGGCGATCCGCGCAACGCGGTGTAGCAGGCGTATCGCTGCGCCGGCAAGCCAGCTCCTACGAGAGAAATACTCCCCCCCGATCTCAGGAATTCGCAGCAGTGCCGCGTCGCATCAGCAGAGGGTTCAAGACCCTCAGTGTTTGGGCTTTATCGTTAGCAATCAGCGGCTGCATCGGAACCGGAGGCATTGCCCCACAGGGCAAGACACTTCCCGCTAATACATTGGCCACGGATGAGGCGATAAAGAGCGCCGCGCAGGACGCCCACTGGCCCAGCGCCCAGTGGTGGCAGGCCTATGGCGACCCGCAACTGGACCGCTGGATCAGCCTTGCGGTGCAAGGCAGCCCGAGCCTGGCCATGGCCGCCGCCCGGGTCCGCCAGGCCAAGGCCCTGGCCGGCATCGCCGAGTCGGCCGAGTCGCTGCAGATCAAGGGTGACGCCACCCTCAAGCGCCACAACTGGCCCACCGATCAGTTCTACGGCCCCGGCGCCCTGTCCAACAGCACCACCTGGGACAACAACGCCGCCCTGGGTTTCAGTTATGCCCTGGACCTCTGGGGCCGGGAAAGCAACAGCACCGAGCGTGCCGTGGACCTGGCCCACATGAGCGTGGCCGAAGCCCGTCAGGCCCAGCTGGAACTGGTGAACAATGTGGTGCGCAGCTATATCCAGCTGTCCCTGCACTTCGCCCAGCGCGATATCGTCGCGGCCACCCTCAAGCAGCAGCAACAGATCCTCGAACTGGCGCAACGGCGCCTGGACGGCGGCATCGGCACCCATTTCGAAGTCAGCCAGGCCGAGGCGCCGCTGCCGGAAACCCATCGCCAGCTGGACGCCCTGGACGAAGAAATCGCCCTGACCCGCAACCAGCTGGCGGCCCTGGCCGGCAAGGGCCCGGGGGAGGGCGCGCAGTTGCAGCGGCCAAGCCTGTCCCTGGGCGCCGCGCTGAAACTGCCCTCGGCCCTGCCCGCCGAACTGCTGGGGCAGCGCCCGGACGTGGTCGCCAGCCGCTGGCAAGTGGCGGCCCAGGCTCGCGGTATCGATGTGGCTCACGCCGGCTTCTACCCCAACGTCGACCTGGTGGGCAGCATCGGCTTCATGGCCACCGGCGGTGGGGCCCTGGAGTTCCTCACCGGCAAGAAGCTCAACTACAACGTCGGCCCGGCCATCAGCCTGCCGATCTTCGACGGCGGGCGCCTGCGCTCGGAACTGGGTGAAGCCTCGGCCGGCTACGACATGGCCGTGGCCAGGTACAACCAGACCCTGGTGGATGCACTGAAAAGCATCTCCGACCAGTTGATCCGCCGCGAGTCCATGGACAAGCAGCAAGCCTTCGCCGCCGAGTCGGTGGCCGCTGCGCAGAAGACCTACGACATCGCCACCGTGGCCTTCCAGCGCGGCCTGACCGACTACCTGAATGTGCTCAACGCCCAGAGCCTGCTGTTCCATCAGCAACAGGTGCAGCAGCAGGTGCAGGCCGCACGCCTGACGGTCCAGGCGGACCTGGTCACGGCCCTGGGCGGCGGGCTTGAAGCCGGCCGCGACGTTCCCGCGCAAGACCGCCTTGAGGCACCCAAGACCCCCGCGGCCCTGGCCGTGTTCGACCATTGAAGCAGGCACCCATGACTTCCTTGCCCGCACCTTTGCGCTGGCTGTACTCCCTTGAATGGCGCCGGGGTTTCTTCGACTGGGCGCGCAGCGACGGCGTGACCTGGGTCTATATCTTCAAGGTCCTGGCCGCCGCGTTCCTCACCCTGTGGCTGGCCATGCGCCTGGAGTTGCCGCAACCGCGCACGGCGATGATCACCGTGTTCATCGTCATGCAGCCGCAGAGCGGCCAGGTATTCGCCAAGAGCTTCTACCGCTTTCTCGGCACCCTGGCCGGCTCGGCGGTGATGGTGGCGCTGATCGCCCTGTTCGCCCAGAACACCGAGCTGTTCCTCGGCTCGCTGGCGATCTGGGTCGGCATCTGCTCGGCCGGCGCGGCGCGCTACCGCAACTTTCGCGCCTACGGTTTCGTCCTCGCCGGCTACACCGCGGCCATGGTCGGCCTGCCGGCCCTGGCCCATCCGGAAGGGGCCTTCATGGCCGCGGTGTGGCGGGTACTGGAGATCTCCCTGGGGATTCTCTGCTCCACCCTGGTGAGCGCCGCGATCCTGCCACAGACCGCCAGCGCCGCCATGCGCAACGCCCTGTACCAGCGCTTCGGGGTGTTCGCCCTGTTCGTTACCGACGGCCTGCGCGGGCGCAGCCAGCGCGACAGCTTCGAAAGCAGCAACGTGCGCTTCATCGCCGAGGCCGTGGGCCTGGAAGGGCTGCGCAGCGTCACCGTGTTCGAAGACCCGCACATGCGTCGGCGCAACGGCCGCCTGAGCCGCCTGAACAGCGAGTTCATGGGCATCACCACGCGCTTCAACGCCCTGCACCAGTTGCTCGAACGCCTGCGCAGCAGCGGCGCCGATCACGTGGTGGCGGCGATCAAGCCCGGCCTGCAGGACCTGGCGGAACTGCTGGACGGCTTCTCCGGCCGTGCCCTGACCAGCCCCGATGCGGCGCGCCTGGCCACGGCCCTGGCGGCCTACAAGGCCGAACTGCCGGCGCGGGTGCGCAGCCTGCGCACGGCCTTCCAGGAGAGCGGCCCGAGCGACGCCGAGCAGCTGGATTTCCACACCGCCTACGAGCTGCTCTACCGCTTTGTCGACGAGATGCACAGCTACGCCCAGACCCACGCGTCCCTGGCCGACCACAGCCACGAGCGCGAGCGCTGGGACGAGCCCTACACCCCGCAGACCAACTGGCTGGCCTGCGCCGCCTCGGGCATCCGCGCGGCCTTCGTGCTGGTGGTGCTGGGCAGCTACTGGGTGGCCACGGCCTGGCCCAGCGGCGCCACCATGACCCTGATCGCCGCCGCCACCATCGGCCTCTCGGCGGCTACGCCGAACCCCAAGCGCATGGCGTTCCAGATGGCCTGCGGGACTTTCATCGGTGCCCTGGTGGGCTTCGTCGAAATGTTCTTCGTGTTCCCCAGGATCGACGGCTTCCCGCTGCTGTGCCTGATGCTGGCGCCGGTGATCGTGCTCGGTTCGTTCCTCGCGTCCAGGCCCAAGTACGCCGGGGTCGGCCTGGGCTTGCTGATCTTCTTCAGCACCGGTTCGGTGCCGGACAACCTGACCATCTACAACCCCTACACCTTCATCAATGACTACATCGCCATGGTCATGGGCATGCTGGTCTGCGCCGCGGCCGGGGCGATCATCCTGCCGCCCAACAGCCGCTGGCTGTGGCGGCGCCTGGAGCAGGACCTGCGCGGCCAGGTGGTGTACGCCATCAGCGGCAAGCTCAAGGGCCTGGCGTCGAGCTTCGAGAGCCGTACCCGCGACCTGCTGCACCAGGCCTATGGCCTGGCGGTGGGCCAGCCCAAGGTGCAGAGCGAGCTGCTGCGCTGGATGTTCGTGGTGCTGGAAGTCGGCCACGCCATCATCGAGCTGCGCAAGGAGCAGGCGATCCTCCCGGTGCACCCGGCCTATGCCGAATCCCAGCCCTGGCGCCAGGCGATCCGGGTCATGGGCCGCTCCCTGGTGCGGCTGTTCCTGCAGCCCAGCCAGAGCAACCTGGAGCGCGGCCTGATCGCCGTGGACCACGCCATCAGCCGGGTCCAGGCCACCGACGAGCCCTTTGCCCCGCACTTCGACACCTCGGCCCTGCGCCGGGTCAAGAGCTACCTGCACTTCATCCGTACTTCACTGCTCGACCCGCAATCGCCGCTGGCGGCCTATGCCGTGGCCAAGCCAACGGCGCCTGCACCCCAAGGACTTGACCATGCCTCGTGAAATCGCCTTCCACGGCGTTTACATGCCCACCATGACCCTGATGTTCTTCATCGCCGCGGCCCTGGCCTGGGCCCTGGACCGGTTCATTTCCGGCTATGACCTGTATCGCTTCTTCTGGCACCCGGCGCTGCTGCGCCTGAGCCTGTTCTGCTGTCTGTTCGGCGCCATGGCGCTCACTGTCTACCGTTGAGACCCCCGCAATGAAAAAGTTTTTCAGCCTGCTCGCCACCCTGCTCGTGCTGGCCCTGGCCCTGTGGATCGGCCGTACCCTGTGGGAGCACTACATGTACACCCCCTGGACCCGTGACGGCCGGGTGCGCGCGGACATCATCAACGTCGCCGCCGATGTCACCGGCGAAGTGGTGGACGTGCCGGTCAAGGACAACCAGCTGGTGCGCAAGGGCGATCTGCTGATGCAGATCGACCCCGAGCACTACCAGATCGCGGTCAAGCAGGCGCAAGCGCTGGTGGCGTCGAAGAAGGCCACCTGGGAGATGCGCAAGGTCAACGCCCGGCGCCGCGCCGACATGGACAACCTGGTGATCTCCAAGGAAAACCGCGACGACGCCGGCAACATCGCCGACTCGGCCCTGGCCGACTACCAGCACGCCCAGGCCCAGCTGGAAGCGGCGCAACTCAACCTTGCACGCACCCAGGTGCGGGCGGCTGTGGATGGCTATGTCACCAACCTCAACGTGCACCGTGGCGACTACGCACGCATCGGCGAGGCGAAGATGGCGGTGGTCGACATGAACTCGTTCTGGGTCTACGGCTTCTTCGAGGAAACCAAGCTGCCCCACGTGCGCGTCGGGGATAAGGCCGACATGCAACTGATGAGCGGCGAAGTGCTCAAGGGCCATG
>NZ_VYKE01000202.1:0-7246 GCF_032424515.1 Pseudomonas sp. JV245A | reverse complement strand
ACTGCGCCAGGTTGGCCAGCACGTGGGACAGTTCGGCGGGCTTGCGGCACTGCCAGGTGGGCACGTTCTTGAGGATCGGTTCCTCGCTCAGGTAGAAGCGGATCATCTCGTCCACATAGGGGTAGATCGACTTGTCGTCGGCCACCCCGGTGCCCACGGCATTGGCCAGCACCACGTTGCCGCAGCGGTAGGCGGCGATCAGCCCGGGCACCCCGAGCATGGAATCGGGGTTGAACGACAGCGGGTCCAGGTAGGCGTCATCCAGGCGTCGGTAGATCACGTCCACCGCCTGGGCACCGGCGGTGGTGCGCATGTACACCCGGTCGTCACGCACGAACAGGTCGGCACCCTCCACCAGTTCCACGCCCATCTCCCGGGCCAGGAACGCATGTTCGAAATAGGCACTGTTGAAGCGCCCCGGGGTCAGCACCACCACGGTCGGGTTGTCCAGGGGGCTGGAGCTTTTCAGGGTGTCCAGCAGCAGGTTCGGGTAATGGTCGATGGGCGCGATGCGCTGGGCGGCGAACAGTTCGGGGAACAGGCGCATCATCATCTTGCGGTCTTCGAGCATGTAGCTGACACCGCTGGGGGTGCGCAGGTTGTCTTCGAGCACGTAGTAGCTGCCGTCGCCGTCGCGCACCAGGTCGACCCCGGCGATATGGGCATAGATGCCGCGGTGCAGGTCCAGTCCCTGCATCGCCACCTGGTAGCCCTCGTTGGCCAGCACCTGTTCGGCGGGGATGATGCCTTCCTTGAGAATCCGCTGGCCGTGATAGAGGTCGGCGAGGAACAGGTTCAGCGCCTGCACCCGCTGGATGCAGCCGCGCTCCACGGTGCGCCATTCGCTGGCCTTGATGCTGCGGGGAATGATGTCGAAGGGAATCAGGCGCTCGGTGCCCTGCTCGTCGCCGTACAGGGTGAAGGTGATACCGGCGCGGTGGAACAGCAGGTCGGCTTCGCGCCGGCGCTGGTCCAAAAGTTCCAGAGGAGTGTCCGCCAGCCAGCGGGCAAACCCCTGGTAGTGAGGCCGGCAGACGCCATCGGCAGCATACATTTCATCAAAGAAAGCGCGGGACATAGCCAACTCCTTGCCGTGACGTGAACGGCTTTTTATTTGAACCCTGTGTGTGCGTGACCCGGCTTCGAGCATGAGGGGCCCAGCCCCCCTGAAAGAGTGATAGCAATCGCTATGCCGCAAATGCACGGTGCGCCGCCCCGGAGGTGGCCCGTGGCAAAAATGACCGTTTAGCGACAAATAGATTCAAAAAAGAGACACAAAGAAAGCTTGAGAACATCCAGCAGCAAAGCCCCAGCAACGTAGCCGGCGCCGCTCGCGGCCCTGCGCGAACAGAATCGGTGCACAAAGCCCCCGCGCTGCATGTTTTGCCCCGTTATCGGGAGTTTTCCGGCCAATGCCGCCCCACAGCTCGGCCTTGAGGCGCCATCGCGGGGCCCTGAGCACTGACCATCAGCGCACCATCAAGGTTCAAAGACTTGGCGCCGCTGCCCCCGGCAACCTCAGGCGCCCGGCAGGCACGCCAGAATCAGGGCCAGCGCCTGCTGCGGTGAGAGCTGCGCGGTGTCCAGGCGCAGCGGCGAGCTCGCCCAGGGCTGATAGTCATGCTCGAGCACCGATTTCCAGCTGGGCGGGCGCAGGCCCGGCACGTCCAACTGGCGGGTCTCGACCCGGCGCCGATGCTCCGCAAGATCGGAGCACACCACCTCGATCTCCAGCAGCCTCACCCCCTGTCTGCTGGCCAGGGCCTGCCAGGCCTGGCGGCTTTCCTGCACCGGATTGACGCAGTCGGCCAGTACCCGATTGCCCAGGGCCAGGTTGGCCTCCGCCAGTTGCAGGGCAATCTGGTAGCCGGCCTTGCCCACCTGCGCCAGGCCAGCGTCACGCAGGCCCTGTTCGATGCTGTCGATGCGCAGGTAGGTGGCCGCCAGGTGTGGCGCCAGGGTACGGGCGATGGTGGTCTTGCCGGTGCCCGGCAAGCCGCTGAAAACGATGAGCATGCAAGGCCCTGCCAACGTTGAAGGACGCACAGCTTTACCACTATTGCCACAGGCGTCCAGCCCCGGGCTTGAGGACGGGCTGCCACTAGCCCTGATCCAGGGACGCCCGACCACCGCCCGGCAGCGCACTTGCCCAAGCCCCGGCAACCCAGGAAAATGGGCCGCTTTTCTGCGCCCTCCCGTGATCTACACTAACGTCCAGCATTGACGGTAGGCCCTTGTATACCGGGCCACACAGCCTGCCACTCCTTCTCGACTCACCCGTGTGCCGTAATTCGTTCAGGAGCCCCGATGCCTCGCTTCATCCTGCCCATGCTGATGTGGCTGACATGCCTCCCGGCGATGGCCGACCCCGCGCGCGCCTTGCAACTGCTCAACTATGAATCTCCCCACCACCAGCCACTGGAGCAGGCCATGCTGGGGCTCGATCGCGACCTGCTCGATGCCCTGCAGCCCGAATGAAGCACGGCCCGGGCTTTCGAACTGGAGCTTGCAGGCTTCAGCCGCCGAGGCGTTGCAATTCAATGACGGCCGAGGACGACAGCGGCCGGGCCGGCTGGATCAGGGCCATGCCAAAGCGCTTGCTGATGTAGCGACCGCCGGTGCCGGTCAGGCTCAGGGCGCGGCTGTCCAGGTCCTGGATCAGCCATTTGCGCTCCAGCAAGGCCTGCAACAGCGCCGCCCCCAGGGCGCCCCCCAGGTGCGGACGGCGCATGCTCCAGTCCAGGCACGGGCAGGCGAAGCGTCGACGCAAGGCCTTGAGCCCGGCCACCTCGATCCCCAGGCTGCGGAAAAATTCTTCGCCGCTGTCGCTGACCCGGTAGGCCTCGCCCTCCCCGGCCGCCAGCAGCCAGCCGGCCTCGAACATCCGGTCGTGCAGCTGCACCCCCAGGGTGCCCGCCAGGTGGTCGTAGCAGGTGCGGGCGAACTGCAGGCGGTCCGGGGTGCGCGGGGTGAAGCGGGGCGCGCGGCCCTGGCCAATCACCATCAGCGCCTCAAGGGCCTGGGCCACCAGCGGGTCGCCGAGGCAGTAGTAACGGTGCCGGCCCTGGACCTGCACCCGCAATAGCCCCGCCTCCTTGAGCTTGGCCAGATGGGCGCTGGCGGTGGAGGTGCTGACCTCGGCAATCGCCGCCAGCTCGGTACTGGTGCGTGCGTGGCCGTCCATCAGCGCACAGAGCATGCGGGTGCGCGCCGGCTCGGCGATGGCCGCCGCCACTTGGGATACCCCGACGTCGTTCTGCACTACATTCATATTTCGCTCCCTGACGAATCGTGTCTTCGAAAGGGTCAGGATAGTAGCAGCCTGGATATCTGCCGAACAAAGAGATAAATCATGGACGCGATCAGCGCTGCTACTCACTCAGACCCGTACTTCTACTACACCCGCCTCCGCGCCCGGGGCGGCCTGACCTACGATTGCGCCCTCAGGCTATGGGTCGCCAGCAGCGCCGCGGCGGTGGCAGCGGTGCTCGACCACCCGGCCTGCCAGGTGCGTCCCAGTACCGAGCCGATACCCCAGGCCATTGCCGGAAGGCCGGCCGGGCAGTTGTTCGGCCGCCTGATGCGGATGAACGATGGCCCGCGCCAGCGTTGCCCGCGTGCGGCCATCGAACCAGCCTTGCAGGGCCTCTGTACCGCCGGGCTGGAGACCCATCTGGCCCGGTGGCAACCGGCCCTTGTGGCTCCGGCCTGCGCTGGCGACCTGCAACGCTGGCAGTTCGTACTGCCGGTGGCGCTGCTGGCCAGCCTGCTTGGCGTCCCCGCCGGACAGTGCGAAACACTCGCCCGGCGCACCGGGGAATTCGTCGCCTGCTTCTCGCCCCTGAGCGATCAACCCCGATTGCAGGCCGCCGACCGGGCAGCACTGGAGCTGGACGCGCAAATGCAGGCCCTGGTGCAGGCCCCGCAACACAGCCCGCTGCTGCGGCAGATTCTCGACCGCAGTGGTGAGCTTGCTCCAGCGGACCTGCGGGCCAATCTGGCGGGCTTGCTGGCGCAGACCCATGACGCCTGCGCCGGCCTGGTCGGCAACAGCCTGGTCGCCCTGCTGGCTGCACCGGCCATGCAGCAGCGCCTGCGCCAGGAACCGGGCCTGCTGGGCGACTGGCTGCTGGAGCGCCAGCGTCTGGACCCGCCGGTGCAGAACACCCGGCGCTTCGTCACCGCGCCCTGCACCGTGCACGGCGTGGAACTGCAAGCCGGCGAAACCATTCTGGTGCTGCTGGCCGCGGCCAACCAGGACCCGGCGCTAGCCGCCATTACCGGCAGCAACCCGGCGCATCAGGGCTTCAGCTTCGGCGCCGGAACCCACCGCTGCCCTGGCCGGGAGCTGGCCTTGGGCATAGTCCAATGCCTGTTGCACGCCCTGCTGCAGGGTCCCGGCCTGGATGCACTGGCCCTGGACTGGCAGTACCAGGCCTCGGTCAACGGCCGTATTCCGCTGTTCAGCGACCGCGGGGAGGCCGAACAATGATCGCGGTGATCTTCGAAGTGCTGCCAGCTTCGGGCCAACGCGACGCCTACCTGGAGCTGGCGGCCGGGCTGAAAAACCAGCTGGAGGAGATCGACGGTTTCATCTCCATCGAACGCTTCCAGAGCCTGGCCCAGCCGGAAAAACTGCTGTCCCTGTCGTTCTGGCGTGACGAGCAGGCCGTGGCCCAGTGGCGCAACCTGGAATGCCACCGCCAGGCGCAGGCCCGGGGCCGCGGTGAGGTATTTGCCGACTACCGGCTGCGGGTAGCGACGGTGCTGCGCGACTATGGACTGCAAGAGCGTTGCCAGGCCCCTGCGGACAGCCGCCGGTTGCATGGCCGCTGAAACCGTCGGCCTTGGCCCGGCGCCCGGCTTGAGGTAAAACGTGCGCCCGCGGTGGCGGCACGCGCCACCACCTAGCCCGGAACAAGGAGCCTGCATGCTGTTTGTGGTGATGCTGGGGGGCAAGCACCCCAGAGCGAAAATCGAAGTCCATGATGTGCAATTCGTGGTTGCCGACAGCCTCGAAGCGGCCTACCCGCAACTGCGCGAAGGCTGGTTCGGCAGCCCGGCGGGGTTGCACATCGACTCATGGATGCGGGTGGACGGTATCGAAGACTACAGGCTCGAACTCAGCGCCCTGGCCCCGGCGGCGGATGCGCCGCGCCTGTACTTCATCAACCTGGGCGGCTATGAAGCAGCGACCTTCGGCGAAGCCCACCGTTACCTGCTGGTGGTGGCCCGGGACAAGGCGCAGGCCAAGGCCAAAGGCAAGCAGCAGATGCTTGCCCACTGGCACAAATCCCACACCGATGCCCTGCTGGACGTCGACGACTGCCTGCCCATCGACCTGGCGGACGGCCGCTACGTGCACCTGGTGAAGGGCCCTCACCAGGGCATCGTGCAGCACAACGACTACATCATCCTGTAGCCGCCGGCTGGCAGGCCAGTGAAGCGCGCACAGGCCGGCTATGCTGGCGGTTTTCTTCAGGGAGCAGAGCCATGCCGCTATGTTTGCGCAACGCACCGCAAGACGACACCCAGCGCCTGACCGTCAACGAACACAATGCCCGGGCGATCCGTTTCTACCAGCGCAACGGCTTTGTGAGGGGCGGCGAAACCCTGTTCCCCTGCGGCGCCGACCTGCACCGCGACTGGGTCATGCTGCGCCGTTGAAGCGGCCCCGCCATCAGCCCGCGCCAGGCGTCAGGTCACCCAGCTCAAGGTCATCGATGGATACCACTTGCTCCAGCAGAAAGGCGCGCAGGCCGTCGATCTGTTCCCGGCGCGGGCTGTCCCGCAGCCACACCAGGTAATAGCCGTCCCCCGAGGCCAGCGCACGGGGAAACGGCAGGCTGACCAGGCCCTGGCGAATGTCCTCGGCCACCAGGTACAGGTCGGCGATGGACAGCCCGTGGCCACGCATGGCCGCGCAGATCGCCTGGTCCAGGGTGTCGAAGACGTTGCCCCGGTCCAGCCGCACCTGCCCCAGCAGGCCCTGGGCCTGCAGCCAGCGCCGCCAGTCGCGGCGGTCCGCCGAAGGGTGGATCAGTGGCGCCTCCCTGAGCCGTTCCAGGGTCCAGGACGGCGCATCCACAGCCTCCGGAGGGCCGATGGGAATCAGCCACTCATCGAACAGCTTACAGCCCTCGACCCCGGCGCCGAACTGCCCGTTGCCCAGCAGAATCGCGCAGTCATAGGGCTCGGAATGAAAATCCACATGATCGAAATCCATCCACACGCTGGCCAGTTGCACCGCCAGCGACGGCTGCTGGTGCTTGAGCTGGTCCAGGGCCCGCAGCAGCCAACGCATGGTCAGTGTCGAAGGGGCCTTGAGGCGTAATTGGCCACTGCCGCTGCGCAGCGGCAGACAGGCGTCCTCGATGATCCGGAACCCCGCCTTGAGCTCCCGGGCCAGGCGCTGCCCGACGTCAGTGAGTACCAACCTGGGGCCGTGGCGCTCGAACAGGCGGCAGCCGAACTGGCTTTCCAGGGTGCGGATATGCCGGCTGATGGCGCTTTGGGTCAGGGACAGCTCCTCTGCGGCCCGGGTGAAGGAGCTGGAACGGGCCGCCACTTCAAAGGCGCGCAAGGCATAGAGCGGCGGCAGGGACTCGACCATCGGCAAGCACTCAGCATGATTAAAAATCATAGTAGGTCACAGCTTTTTGCGTTTTTCAACGCAGGCTCAAGCCTTCAGGCTAGGGCCTTTGCCAATGACCGAGGAGTTGCCGGGTGGATGTGAACATGTCGTTATTGCTGGCCTATACCCTGAGCGTGCTGATGCTGGTGGCGACCCCGGGGCCGGTGGTGGCGCTGATCGTCAGCACCAGCATGAACGCCGGCCCGCGCCAGGCGCTGCTGACCACCCTGGGCACCAACGCGGCGTCGTTGCTGCTGGCCCTGCTGGCGGTGCTGATGCTCTCCGGCGGGCTGGCCCTGGACCCACGGCTGATCCACTGGATCAGCGTGCTGGGCTGCTGCTTCATTGCCTGGCTGGCCGTGCAGGGGTTGCGCGAGGCGGCCACCCAACCCGCTGCGCAAGCACCGGCCAAGCCCCTGGCCGGGCGCGGCAGGGGCCTGGCCACCGGCTTTGTGGTGGGCATCGGCAACCCCAAGGACATCATCTTCTTTGTCTCGTTCTTCCCCCAGTTCATCCAGGTCGGCCGCACCTTCGAACACAGCGCCCTGCTGCTGACCCTGGTCTGGGTACTGATCGACCTGGCGGTGCTGGGGGCCTATATCCTGGTGGCGC
>NZ_VYKE01000201.1:0-7279 GCF_032424515.1 Pseudomonas sp. JV245A | reverse complement strand
GCCCGTTGCGGGTAGTCCGGGGCCTCCTTGCTCAGGGGCTGGTACTGGCGACTGTCGGCCGCCGCCTGGGCCGCCTGCTGGCGCGTGCGCTCGGCAGCCAGCCGCGACTGTTCGGCACGCTGGGCCTGCGCTTGTTCCTGGGCCACACGTTGCTCGGTATCGCGCTGGCGCTGCTCGGCCTCCAGGCGCTCGCGCTGCTGCTCCTGCACCTGCTCACGTTTCTTGTCTTCCACACGCTTGCGCGCCAGGGCCGCCTGCTCCAGCTTCTGCGCCTGTACCTGGGGGTCTACCCGGGGCCTGACCGGCTCCGGCACAGGCGCAGGCGGTGGCGGTGGCGCCACCTCGGCCAGCGCCGGCAGCGGTTCCGCGGGGGCGGCAGGCGGCGCCAGCATCACCAGTTGGGTGGTCAGTACCGCCGGCGCCTCGACCTGCGGCTTGTCCACCGACCAGCCCAGCACCAGCGCCACCAGCACTCCGGCGTGCAGGGCCAGGGCCAGGCTGGCCGCCAGGCTGTTGCGCCAGAAGCCGGACGCCTCGGGCCGCAGGGGCATCGCGGTGGGGTTGTGCATGATCATCGCCGTCATTGCGGGGCCTCGGTCACCAGCCCCAGGTTGTGTACCCCACCCCGCTGCAACGCGGCCATGGCCGCCACCACGCTGGAATAGGCGGCGTCCTGGTCGGCGCGGATATACACCTGGGTGTCGCCGCGCCGGGCAATCACCTGGGCCACCTTGGCGCGCATCTGCTCAAGGTCCACGGCGCTGTCGGTGTGGTTCCGGGTGTCCAGTTCGCTGCCCAGGTTCCAGTAGTAGCCGCCACCGGCCTGCACCGACAGGGTGAGGATCTGCTGGCGGCTGTCGGTGGCCAGGGCTTCGCTGGCGACCTTGGGCAATTCGATCTTCACCCCCTGGGTGAGCATCGGCGCGGTGACCATGAAAATCACCAGCAGCACCAGCATCACGTCGATGTAGGGCACCACGTTCATTTCCGCCTTGGGTCCGTGCTTGCGTTGCGGCCGGGTCAACATCGGCTTGCTCCTTCTCTCAGGCGGCCACGGCCAGGTGGCTCGGGGTGCCCTGCAAGGTGCGATGCAGGCGTACTTGCAGTTCATTGCCAAAGGCGTAGTAGCGGGTCAGCAGGGTCTGGCTGCGGGCCGAAAAGCGGTTGTAGGCAATCACCGCGGGAATGGCCGCGAACAGGCCGATGGCGGTGGCGATCAGCGCCTCGGCAATGCCGGGGGCCACGGTGGAAAGGGTCGCCTGCTGCACCTGGGACAGGCCGAGGAAGGAATTCATGATCCCCCACACGGTGCCGAACAGGCCGATATAGGGGCTTACCGAACCCACTGTGGCGAGAAACTGCAGGCCCTTTTCCAGGCGGGTTTCCTGCTCGCTGATGGCCACGTACAAGGCCCGTTCCACACCCTCCAGCACCCCTTCTCCGGCACCGCCGGGCTGGCCGCGCAGGTGGCTGAACTCCTGGTAGCCGGCGGCAAAGATCGGCTCCACGCCGCCTTCGGCGTCGCTGCCCTTGGCCACTTCGCGGTACAGCGGCAGCAGCTCGGGGGCGGCGCGAAAACGCTGGATGAAAGCCTGGAAGCGCAGCTCACGACCGCGCAGCACGGCGCCACGCTGGATGATCAGGTACCAGCTGAGCAAGGACGCCAGGAGCAAGGTCAGCATCACCGCCTTGACCAACAGGCTGGCATCGCTGATCAGCCCCCAGATGCTCATGTGTTCGAGTGTGGCCTGCATGGTGGAACTCCTTCTCGGGTGCCCGCCTGGGCTGGCGGGGCTATTCGATGACATTCAAATGACAAGGTGATGACCGCCGGCTCAGGGCAGCTTCAGGGCCTGGGTGACCTCGCCCCAGGGCACGAACTTGAAGTTCTGGGTCTGCTCGGGCATGCGCTTGCGCCCGTCCTGGACCACCAGCAGGCCCTGGCTCCAGGGCCCGCCGAGGTTGGCCGAGGTGACTTCCAGGCCATCGGTTTCCGAGGCGCCGTCGATCCCCGCACGGGCGTTGAGGCTGACCCGGAAGGCGCCATGGGAAGCGAACGGCGGTTCGGCATCCAGCACCAGGTAGCTGTCGTTGCCCTGGCTGGAAATCACCAGGTAGTCGCGGGCGTTGCTCTGGTACAGGGCCAGGCCCTCGACATCGGCCTGCAACAGGCCGCCGACCTTGATCACGCTGTGCAGGGTCGCCGGCTGCTCGGGCCGGGCATCCACCGCCCACACGCCAACGTCCTCTTCACCGAGGAACAGGCGCTGGCGCTGGTCATCGGCGACACAGCCCTCGGGCTGGCTGGCCACCTTGAACCGGCGCACCAGCTCGCCCTGGGCGGTACCGTCGGGGGCGCTCAGGCGGTACTGGACGAAGGTGCCGTCCTTGTCGTTGGCAATGGCGTAGATCTCGCCACTGGCCGGCTGGAACAGGCAGATGCCGTAGATTTCCTTGAGCGGCGTGGGCACCTCCCCGGCCTCGCTCAGCTCGCCGCTGGCGCGGTCGATGGCGAACAGACTGAGGCTGTTGCGGTCGCGGTTACTGGCCACGGCCAGGTCCACACGGCGCTCGCCGAGCTGGAAGTTGGGCCGCACGTCGACGTTGTTCAGGCGCCCCACTGCCAGCTCTTGCAACAGCTTGCCCTGCAGGTCGTAGGCCAGCAGGCCCTGCTTCTTGTTGGTGCCCAGCACCCGGCTCAGGGAGGGCTGCTGCGGGTGGACCCAGATCGCCGGGTCATCGGCGGCATCGCCCTGGCGCCCCACCGGCTCGCTCTGTGCCGCCGCCTGTACGGTGGGCAATACCGGCGGCAGGGCCACCGGGGTGGCCTGCCAGTTCAACTGGCCCTGGTACAGGCGCCCGTCCTCGTCATCGCGCAGCAAGACCTGCAGGCCTTTGTCGCTGGCGCGCAGGGCGATGTTTTCCGGTTCCTTGAGGCCGGCCAGGGGCAACGTGGCCTGGGCCAGCCAGCCTTGTTCCTGCTGCTGGTAGAGATGCAGTTGCGCGGCCTTCGGGTCCAGGCCCAGCACCCCGCCCGGCACCAGGGCCATGGCCCCGGCGCTTTTCCTGATGTCGCCAAAGGGCGCGCGCAGGGCCACCGGCTGGCGCGCGGTGTCGGCTTCGGCATGGGCCGGGTAGGCCCACCAGCCGACATTCTGTTCATTGACCAGCAGTTGCTGGGCGGCGTCGTCCACCTGGCAGAACTTGGCCTCCGGCGGCAGGGGCAGGCCACGTACCCGCTGCGGCTCGGCGCTCAGTTGCGCGCCGTGGCCCACCAGCCACTGCTCGCCCTTGCCCTCCTCGCCCACCAGGAACAGGAACAGGTTGCTGGCCTCGTCGCGGTACAGGCACAGGCCGTTGACCGGGTAGTCCCGAGTGGGCAGGTACAACGGCTGGCCCCAGGTGCGGCTGGCCGGGTCGAGGCTCAGCAGCAGTGCCTGCTGGCGCTGGTTGTCGAGGCTGGCCACCAGCAGTTGGCCACCGGCGGCGCGGCTGTCCAGGCCGTTGAACGAGCCCTTGAAGCGGGCCAGCTGGCGGCCCTGTTCGTCCACCAGCAACAGGCCTTCGCGCTCGCTGGCCAGCAGCCGGTCGGCGCCTGTGCCGGCGGGCACGAACCCCAGGCCGGTAACACCCGGGGTCTGCTCGGCCCAGGGCTTGAGGTTCAGGCCGGGCACGCTGGGGGCAGCCAGGGCGGCGCCACCGGTCATGCCAATGCACAGGGCCAGCAGGCGGTTTCTTGCGGTCGATACAGTGCTCATCACAATCCTTGGGTGTGCGGTCGGGCAAGGGCCCGCTACTTAGAAATGGGTGAAGGTCAGGCCGAGCTTGTAGGTCGGGCCGTATTCCTCGTACTGGGCGTTGTAGGAGCGGTTGCCGGTGTAGACGAAGTACGGCTGGTCGGTGAGGTTCTGCGCCTCGAAGCTCAGTTGCAGGTTCTTGGTCAGGGAGTACTTGGCACTGAAATCGACGAAGGTCTGGGCATCCACATGCAGGTCGTGGGCCTTGTCGCTGATGGAGGCCAGCTCATAGAGGTAGGCCGATTTGTAGTTGGCCGACAGGCGCAGGCTGAGCTTGTCGTCTTCCCAACCGAGCATCAGGTTGCCCACGGTGTCCGACTGGTTGGGCAGGTCGATGTCGCGCTTGCGGTTGACCCCGGCCTTCTGGTCGAAGCCCTCGATGCTCGCACTGGAGCGGCTGAAGGTGCTGTTGGCGCCCAGCAGCAGGCCGTTCCACGGCGCCGGCAGCCAGTCGAATTTCTGCGAATAGGCCAGTTCCAGGCCGTACAGCTTGGCGCTGTCGCCGTTGGCGAAAGTGTGCGCCTCGGAGAACCCGCTCCAGGCGCCGGTGCCGGCCAGGTCGGTGTTGTAGACGAAGTTCTGGATGTCCTTGTAGAACACGAAGGCCGAGACGCTGCCGGCACGGCCCATGTAGTGCTCGATGCCCAGGTCCAGGTTGCTCGACTCCAGGGGCTTGAGGTCGGGGTTGCCGAAGGTCGCCTCGTCGCCGTCGATGACAAAGCCCGGGGCCAGTTGGCCGAAGGTCGGGCGCACCACGCTCTTGGTCCAGGCCGCGCGGACCTGGGTGTTCTTGTCCAACTGGTAGCGCGCATGCAGCCCCGGCAGCCAGTGCTGGTAGCGGCGTTGGGTGTCGGTGGCGGTGAAGGCGCCGTCGGTGACCCCGGTGCCCTTGGCCTCGAACTCGGTGCCCTCGTAGCGCAGGCCGGCGATGAAGCGCCAGTCGTCGATGTCCAGGGTGTTCATGAAGTAGCCGGCGTTGATGTCTTCGCGGATCTTGAAGTCGTTGACCCGGGATTCTTCCTCGTCGTAGAAGGCCGCCTGATTCAGGCCGCCGATCAGTTGCTTGATGGCGCCGCCACTGATGCCCGGGCCGAAGCGGCCAAGGGAATAGTCCACGTTGCCCTTCTGGAACTGCCCGAGGTTGAGCTGCTGGTCGGTAAAGCCCAGGGTGTCGAAGTCCTTGTAGACCCAGGCTTCCAGGTCGTTGTCCTTGTTGCGCCGGCTGACTTTGCCGCCGAACTTGAACTGCGCGGCGTAGCCACTCAGGTCATAGTCCCGGGCCAGGTCCAGGCGCAGGTTCTTCTCGGTGTCGGTGGTGTTCTGCTTTTCCCAGTCGACCTTGTCCAGGGTGAAGTTGGCCGGGTCATAGAAACCGGCGCCGATCACCGGGCGCGGCTTGCCGTTGTCGTAGAAGCCGCTGTCGGAAAAATCGCTGTTGCCCTTGAAGGTGGCCCCGGCGATATGCGCCGGGCTGTCTTCGCTGGAACGGCTGTAGCCGGTCTGGCCGCTGAGGGTCCACAGGCCGAGCTGGCGCTCGCCGCCGAACACGTAGGACTGGATCTCCTGGGTTTCCTCGCGCTGCTTGAGCTTGCGCGAGGCTTCGGCGTCGCCGCGCTCGCCGGCCGCCAGGGGATCGGCGAACTCGATGCTGGTGGAGTTGCGGGTCTCGCTGTCCTTGTAGCGGCTGTACAGGGTGCGCAGGTAGTAGCTGCTGCTGTCGTCGGGCTTGTAGTCGAAGTTCAGGCCGCCACCGGCGCGCTCGCGGCTGATGGCGTAGTCGCGCTGCTCGAATTCCTGCAGCTTGGCGCCTTGCTCGAAGTCCCAGGCGCCACCGGTCTCGACGTTGTCGGAGCCGAAATCGCGCTTCTGCCAGCTCAGGGCCGCGGCCACGCCGAAGTTGTCGACGCCGTCGCCGAGGCTGAAGCGGTTGCTCGCCGCGCCGGAGAATTTCGGGCTGGTCTGGCGGGTGTTCTGGTCGTAGCTGGCCTCGCTGCTGCCGGTGTAGAACAGGCCCTTGTGGTCGAAGGCCGAGAGGCTTTTCACATCCACGGTGCCACCCAGGGAGTTGGCGTCCATGTCCGGGGTCAGGGTCTTGATCACTGACAGCGACTGCACCAGTTCCGAGGGCAGTACATCCAGGGCCACGGCTCGGCGGGCGCTTTCCGGCGAGGGCACCAGGGTGCCGTTGATGGTCACGCTGTTGAGGTCCGGGCCCAGGCCGCGGACGCTGACAAAGCGCCCTTCGCCCTGGTCGCGCTCGATGCTGATGCCCGGCAGGCGCTGCGCCGCCTCGGCGACGTTCTGGTCCGGCAATTGGGCCACGCCGTCGGCGTGCACCACGCTTTCGATGCTGTCCGAGCGCCGCTGCTCCTTGAGCGCCTGGTCGATGCTGGCGGCCTGGCCCACCACTTCCACATGCTCGGTGGCCGCAGGTTCCGCGGCGCTCAAGCGTTCACTGGCGATGGCCATGGCCAGCGCGGTCAAGGTAAAGCTGACAAGCCCGGGACTGCTGCGCTTGTACATGATGGTCCTCCCCCAAGAGTCCGCTAACGCCGGGCAAGAGGCCCGGCAACTGGGAGGGCACGCTAGGGTCGGCGAATGACGGTTCTGTGACAGGCCTGGGCGGCAACGGGCCAAAACGCCCCATTGCCCGGCTTTCGCCCCGGCAAATGAGCTGAATTGACCCCTATCCCCCGCCAGGCGCAGGTCTTGCGGGCCTCTTCGCCGGCAAGCCGGCTCCTACA
This sequence comes from Pseudomonas sp. JV245A, assembly GCF_032424515.1. Classification (NCBI taxonomy): domain Bacteria; kingdom Pseudomonadati; phylum Pseudomonadota; class Gammaproteobacteria; order Pseudomonadales; family Pseudomonadaceae; genus Pseudomonas; species Pseudomonas sp. JV245A. Next base: position 738 of record NZ_VYKE01000201.1, on the reverse strand, counting down.
GATCCGTGGTGCACCCGCCGCCCCGTAGGAGCGGGCTTGCCCGCGCAAGCCATCCACCGTCGAGCGCAGGTCTTGCCGGCCCCTTCGCCGGCAAGCCGGCTCCTGCGGGCCGAAAAAAAACGCATTCGCCGTGAGCTGATTCGACCTCACGCCGGGTTTCCCCGGCGTCACCCCCCTGTCACAAACATCTGCTGTGCTGGCGCCCTCTCACTCCTGGCAAAAAGGATCGCGGCCATGTTCTCCGTGCTCAAACCCCACCGCTGGAAACTCGCCGCGCTGTTGCTGGCGGCCAATGCCGGGCTGCTGCTGCACCTGGCCTGCGGCAGCCTGAAATCGGTCAGCGAGTGGCAGTGGCTGGACATCATCGGCGAAGGCGGCTCGGCGCTCCTGGCCCTGGTCTGGCTCGGGCTGGTGCTCAAGAGCCGCCCCGCCGGGCGGGTCACCAACTACCTGGCCCTGGGCCTGAGCTGCATTTTCTTTTCCTGGTGGATCGACAGCCTCGACGAGTTCATCCGCCTGCCCGACAGCATCACCTGGGACCACTGGCTGGAGTCCGGGCCGATGCCCATCGGCATGATCCTGCTGACCATCGGCATCTACCACTGGCACCGCGAACAGCTGGCCATCAGCGCGCAGATGGAAAAGAAGGAGCGACTGTTTCGCGAGCATCGCCAGTTCGACAAGCTCACCCCCCTGGCCGGCGCCGACTACCTCAAGCGCGAGCTGGCCAGCAGCCTG
>NZ_VYKE01000200.1:0-7318 GCF_032424515.1 Pseudomonas sp. JV245A | reverse complement strand
GGCGTCGTGGAAATAATCGCGCAGGGCCTGCATGGCCGGGGTGAAGGTACGCTCGCGGTGCCAGGCCAGCCCCACGCTCATGGGCGTGACCGCATCGCTCAGGCTCAGGGTCTCGATACGCTTGCCTTCCAGTGACCAGGGCCGGTGCACCAGATCCGAGAGGATCGCCACGCCGCTGCCGTTGGCCACCATGCTGCGCACCGCTTCCACCGAGCTGGTGCGCACGCGCACCCGGGGCTGCTGGCCGGCCTGTTCCCAATAACGCATGGCGCTTTGCTCGGCTTCGTCGACGGTGAGCAGGATGAACGGCTCCTCGGCCACGTCCGCCAGGCTGATGCTGCTGCGCTCGCACAGCGGATGATGGGCCGGCAGCCACAGCCGGCGCTCGGAGTTGAACAGGGTCTGCGAGACGATGTCCGGGTGCGTCAGGTTGGCGGTGAGTACCACTGCCATGTCGAAGCGGCCTTCCAGCAAGCCTTGCTCGATGGCCTGGCGTTCCTGTTCATGGAGCTCGATGGTGACGTCCGGGTGCCAGTGCTGCAGGCGCTGCAGGTGGTGCGGCAGGAAGTAGCCGATCACTGTGTAGCTGGCCGCCAGGTGCAATACGCCGCTGGCCCGATAGTCCGGCAACGGGCTGTTCAGGGCATCTTCGACGCTGCGCAGGATCACGTAGGCGCGGTTGAGAAAATGCCGCCCGGCATCGGTCAGGTTCATGCCCTGGGCCGAGCGCACGAACAGCTGCACGGCGAGCATCGCCTCCAGCTCCTTGATCGCCGTGGTCACCGCCGACTGGGAAATATTCAAGTGCAGCGCCGCCTGGGAAATCTGCCCGATCTCGGCGGTAGCAACGAAATAGCGCACCTGGCGCAAGGTCAACGACACGGCCCATTCCCCTCTAACGCTGCAGGAGCCGGCTTGCCGGCGAAAGCGATCGTGCAAGCGCCTGCGCCGTCACGCATCACGCTGCCTGTTAGCTTTATCTGTTTTTCAGAACAAGCTCTATCTGATAATAGATCTTCCCAAGGGGTCAAGGGCGCTCTAATTTTCGTCGCACGAAGTCACGAGAGTTGGAGCAACAGTGATGCAGGCAGTGGATTTCAATTCGGACATGGGCGAGAGCTTCGGCCCGTGGACCATCGGCGATGGCGTCGACAACGAGCTGATGGGCTTTATCAGCTCGGCCAATATCGCCACCGGCTTTCACGCCGGCGACCCCGGCACCATGCGCCGCACCATCGAACAGGCCAAGCGCCTGGGGGTGGCCATCGGCGCCCATCCGGGGTTTCGCGACCTGGTGGGTTTCGGCCGCCGGCACATCAATGCCCCGGCCCAGGAGCTGGTGGACGACATGCTCTATCAGCTTGGCGCCCTGCGGGAAATGGCCCGGGTACAAGGCGTGAAGCTGCAGCACATCAAGCCGCATGGTGCGCTCTACATGCACCTGGCCCGGGACGAGGAAGCGGCGCGGCTGCTGGTGCAAAACCTGCGCCGGCTGGAGCCCGAGTTGCTGCTGTATTGCATGCCCAATTCGGTGATCTGGCGTGTGGCCCAGGAGCTGGGGCAGCCGGTGATCCGCGAGTTCTACGCCGACCGCGACTACGACCTCAGCGGCTCCATCGTGTTTACCCGCAACGTCCGCGCCCTGGACCCGGCAGCCGTGGCGGCCAAGGTGCTGCGCGCCTGCCAGACCGGCCTGGTACGCACCGTCGAAGGCGAGGAGCTGTTCCTCGAGTTCGATTCCATCTGCCTGCACAGCGACACCCCCGGCGCCCTGGACCTGGTGCAGGCCACCCGAACGGCGCTGGATCAGGCCGGTATCGAGGTCCGCGCACCGCGTTGAGGCGCATCGACACGAAGCACCGCGCACAGACGCGGGGTTCATCTGGTTTTGTTTTTTTTGCCTGCCTTTCTACAACTATTCCAAAAGGAACAGACATGGCCGAATACAGTGTTATCACCCCCTTGCCGGGCACCTTTTATCGCAAGGCCACCCCGGAGTCGGCGCCTTTCGTCGAGGTCGGCGACAGCGTCAGCGCCGATACCGTGATCGGCCTGATAGAAGTCATGAAGCAGTTTTCCGAACTGACCGCCGGGAGCGCGGGTCAAGTCAGCGCCTTTCTGGTGGAAGACGGTGATCCGGTGGAACCGGGTCAGGTCGTCGCGACGCTCGAACAGTGAGGGCCGGGGTATGACTGGATCAATCAACAAATTGCTGGTGGCCAACCGTGGCGAGATTGCCGTGCGCATCATTCGCGCGGCCAAGGCCCTGGGGATTCCCACCGTTGCCGCCTGCAGTGAGGCGGATGCCGATTCCATGGCCGCACGTATGGCCGATGAAGTGCAGATCATCGGCCCGGCGCGGGCCGACAAGAGCTACCTGAATGTCCAGGCCCTGCTCGGTGCCTTGCAGGCCAGCGGTGCCAACGCGGTACATCCGGGCTATGGCTTTCTTTCCGAGAATGCCGACTTCGCCGAGGCGGTGGTCGAGGCCGGGGCGATCTTCGTCGGTCCCAGTGCCGAAACCATCCGCCGCATGGGTGACAAGGCCGAAGCCCGGCGCACCGCGCAGGCGGCGGGAGTGCCGGTGGTACCGGGCTCCCCAGGAGAACTCTTCGACCTGGACAGTGCGCTGGCGGCCGCTGAAGTCGTGGGCTTTCCGCTATTGATCAAGGCCAGTGCCGGCGGTGGCGGGCGCGGGATTCGCCTGGCCCGGGACGCGGCGCAATTGGCCGAGGAATTCCCTCGGGCGCAACGCGAAGCCCAGACCGCGTTCGGCAACGGCGCAGTGTACCTGGAGCGTTTCATTGGCCGTGCGCGGCACATCGAAGTCCAGGTGTTGGGCGATGGCAAACACGCGGTGCACCTGTTCGAACGCGAGTGTTCGCTGCAACGGCGGCGGCAGAAGATCTTCGAGGAAGCGCCTTCGCCGGTACTCAGTGCCGAGCAGCGTGAGCAGTTGTGCAGCAGCGCCGTGCGCCTGACCCAAGCCCTGGGCTACCAGGGCGCGGGCACTCTGGAATACCTCTACGACGACAGCACCGGCGAGTTCTTCTTTATCGAGATGAACACGCGGATCCAGGTGGAGCACCCCATCAGCGAGCTGATCACCGGCATCGATCTGGTCCAGGCCATGCTGCGTATTGCCGGGGGCGAGCCCCTGGGTTTGCGCCAGAGTGATATCCGGCTTAACGGCGCGGCCTTGCAGCTGCGCCTGAACGCCGAAGACCCGGCGCGGGATTTCTTCCCCAGTCCGGGCAAGGTCGAGCAACTGATCTGGCCGCAAGGGGCGGGGGTACGGGTCGATAGTCACTTGTACCCGGGCTATGCTGTGCCGCCTTATTACGACTCGCTGCTGGCCAAGCTGATCGTCCACGGCCGTGACCGTGGCGAGGCCCTGGCCCGGGCGCGGCTGGCCGTGGAACACACCACTTTGACCGGCATGGCCAGTACCTTGTCGCTGCACCGTGAACTGCTGGCCGAACCCTGGTTGCAGCAGGCCGATTTTCACACGGGAACCCTGGAAACCTGGCTGGCCGAGCGCCGCGCCGGAGGTGTCGCATGAGCCAGCCGATCCGCTACAGCTTTGGTGCCGACGAGCACCTGTTCGCCGAAGTCAGCGACAGCATGTCCCTGGAAGCCTTCTTCAAGGGCATGGCGGTAACCCGCGCGGTGGAGCGCCTGGAATTGGATGGCGTGCTGGATGTGTGCCTGGCCAATGCTTCGTTCCAGATCCGCTTCGACCCGGACCGCATCGCCCCGCACACCCTGTTGGAGGCGGTGCAACAGGCCGAGGCCTGCGCGGTGGCCGAGCGCAGCCTGCATACCCGGATCATCGAGATCCCGGTGCTCTACAACGACCCCTGGACCCATGAAACCCTGATGCGTTTTCGCGACCGGCACCAGGACCCCAGCGCCACCGATCTTGAGTACGCGGCGCGGATCAACGGCCTGGCGGATGTCGAAGCCTTTATCGCCGCCCACAGCGGCGCGCCCTGGTTCGTCTCCATGGTGGGCTTTGTGGCGGGCCTGCCGTTCATGTTCCAGATGGTCGAACGTGAACGGCAACTGCAGGTGCCCAAGTACCTGCGGCCGCGCACCGATACGCCCAAACTGACCCTGGGCCATGGCGGCTGTTTCGGCTGCATCTACTCGGTGCGCGGTGCCGGCGGCTACCAGATGTTCGGCGTCACCCCGGCGCCGATCTACGACCCGCAGCAACAGTTGGCCTACCTCAAGCAGCACATGGTGTTCTTCCGTCCGGGGGACATCGTGCAGTTCAAGCCCATTGACCGCCAGGCCTATGACCTTGCCGTGGCCGAGGTCGAGGCCGGGCGTTTCGACTTGCGCATCCGCGAGGTGGAGTTTTCCCTGGATGCCTTTCTCGCCGACCCGGTCGGCTATCCCACGTCGCTGCAGGAGGTGCTGGCATGATCAAGGTCATCAAACCGGGCCTGGCCACATCGGTACAGGACCTGGGTCGCGAAGGTTTCTATCACCTGGGGATTCCGCCGTCCGGGGCCCTGGACCAGTACGCCCTGAGCGCCGCCAACCAGCTGGTGGGCAACCCGGCGGGGGCAGCGGGGCTGGAGTGCACCTTGCTCGGCCCTGAGCTTGCATTCAGCACCGATGCCCTGGTGGCGGTCTGCGGTGCCCACATGACCCCCAAGCTCGATGGCGTGGACATGCACCTGGACACCGCCTTTGCGGTCAAGGCCGGGCAAGTGCTGCGCTTCGACTTTCCCAAGGCCGGGGCCCGGGCGTATCTGGCGGTGGCCGGTGGCATCGATGTGCCGCTGGTGCTGGGCAGCCGCTCGACTTACGCCTTGGGTACCCTGGGTGGTTTCCAGGGCCGGCGCCTGGTGGCGGGTGATGAGCTGCCGGTGGGCGTGGACAGCGGCAAGAGCCGCCCGGGCGCCAGTCTGCCCATGGCGCTGCGCCAGTCCCTGGGGGGCGAAATCACCCTGCGGGTGGTGCCGGGCCTGTACTACGAGCGCTTGAGCGAGGCGGCCAAGGCCAGCTTCTTCGCCGAACCCTGGACCGTGGGCTCGGAGGCGGACCGCATCGGCTATCGCTTCAAGGGCGGCAGCGCCTTGAGTTTCCAGCCACGGGAGCAGCCGTTCGGTGCCGGTTCCGATCCGTCGAACATCGTCGACAGCTGCTATCCCATCGGTTCGATCCAGGTGCCGGCGGGGCTCGAACCCATCGTCCTGCACCGGGACGCGGTGTCCGGTGGTGGCTACGCGATGATCGGCACGGTGATCAGCGCCGACCTCGACCTGATCGGCCAGATGCAGCCCAACCAGAAGGCCCGTTTTGTCGCGGTGACCCTGGAAGAAGCGCTGGAGGCCCGGCGTTCCTACAAGAAAAAGCTCAGTTGCCTGAGCAAGTTGTTCCCTTCCTGACCTTCTTGCTCGTGTAGCCGCTGGGAGCCTGAGGCTGCTGCAGGTTTGGCGAGGGATCGCCAGGCAAGGCCCCGCGGGCCTTTTCGCAGCCTCGCAGGCTCGGCAGCGGTTACAGAGGGGGAGGCATGCCCCTCAGAACAGCTGAGTGAACAACCAGTACAGGCTGCCGGACAGCAGGATCGCCGCCGGCAGGGTCAGCACCCAGGCCATGGCCAGGTTGCGGATGGTGCGCATCTGTAAGCCGCCGCCATTGGCCACCATGGTCCCGGCCACCCCCGAGGACAGCACATGGGTGGTGGACACCGGCAGGCCGAACATGTCCGCCGCGCCGATGGTCAGCATCGCCACGGTTTCCGCCGAGGCACCCTGGGCGTAGGTCAGGTGGGTCTTGCCGATCTTTTCGCCAACGGTGACCACGATGCGCTTCCAGCCCACCATGGTGCCCAGGCCAAGGGCGATGGCCACGGCGATCTTCACCCACAGCGGAATGAAGCGCGTGGCGTTGTCGATCTGTTGCTTGAACAGTTGCAGTTTGTCCCGGGTGTCCTGGTCGAAGTGGCCTACCTGATTCTTGTCCATCAGGCGGATCGCCTCGCTGGTCAGGTACATGTCGTTGCGCACGTTGCCCATGGCTTCGGCGGGCACCTTGGCCAGCGAACCGTAGCCCTTCACTTCAGTGCCGATGGCGCCGGTCAGGGCGGCCAGCGCGGGGATCAGTTCCGGTGTCGCTTCCTTGCTGCGCATGTACTCCGAGAGCACCGCGCGGGAATCGGCCGGCGCCGGTTGCGGGGCACTCTTCACCAGGGCCTGCTGGGTGACTTCGGCCACCGCGGCGAATTGCAGCGACTGGTCGGCGGGCATGGTGCGGTTCAAGGCGTAGGCCATGGGCAGGGTGCCCACCAGGATCAGCATGATCAGGCCCATGCCTTTCTGGCCGTCGTTGGAACCGTGGGCGAAGGACACGCCGGTGCAGGTCAGGATCAGCAGCCCGCGAATCCACCAGGGCGGCGGTGCGTCGCCCTTGGGTGCCTTGTACAGGGCTCGGTTCTTGACGAACAGGCGCAGGGCCAACAGCAGCAGGGCGGCGAACACGAAGCCGATCAGGGGCGAGAACAGCAGGGCGTAGCCGACCTTGGTGGCCTGGCCCCAGTCCACGCCGCTGGTGCCGTCGCGGCCATGCATCAGGGCATTGGCCACGCCGACACCGATGATCGAGCCGATCAGGGTGTGGGAAGACGAAGCCGGCAGGCCCAGCCACCAGGTGCCGAGGTTCCATAGGATGGCGGCGATCAGCAGGGCGAAGATCATCGCGAAACCGGCGGAGGAACCCACCTGCAGGATCAGTTCCACCGGCAGCAGGGCGATGATGCCGAAAGCCACCGCGCCGCTGGACAGCAGTACGCCGAGGAAGTTGAACAGGCCGGACCAGACCACCGCGAACTGCGGCGGCAGCGAGTGGGTGTAGATCACCGTGGCCACGGCGTTGGCGGTGTCATGGAAACCGTTGACGAACTCGAAGCCCAGGGCGATCAGCAATGCCACGCCCAGGAGCAGGAACGGGGTCCAGGTGGTGACCGTGGTGCCCAGCTCGTGCATGTCGTGCACCAGGCTGTAGGCGGTGAACAGCAAGCCCATGGCCAGCACCGCGAAGAAGGCGACGAGGGTGAAGGGGCCGGGCTTTTTATCCAGTTGCGGTTTGCTGTCGAGGTTGGACGAAGCGGCAGTCAGGGACGGGGTGGCCATTGCTGGACAATCCTGTTGCTGGAAGGAATGGCGTCCATGATCGTTGCTGAATGTTACAGGGAGACTGCCTCAGGTCATGGTTTGCGCAATTGAGCCCTTGCGTTGATCAGATCGATCACGCACGACCATCCCTCCATCCCGCTCATCCCGCAGGAGCCGGCTTGCCGGCGAAG
>NZ_VYKE01000020.1:0-71784 GCF_032424515.1 Pseudomonas sp. JV245A | reverse complement strand
CGCCCTGGTGCTGTCGGGCCGCGTGCGGATTCAGTTCAAGACCGGGGAAGCGGTGAGCATTGGCCCACAGGAGACGGCCTACTTCAACAGCAGTGTCGGCCATATCTACCTGGCGGAAGGGGAGGAGGATGCGGAGGTGATGGTGGTGATGTCGGAGCGCTGAAGCCCCTGATCATCAAGCAACAGCGCGGCGGATTGTGCTGCCGCGCCGTGCATTCGTGGCGCGTTCTACTTCAGCGATGGCCTGTGGCGACTGCCATCGAGCAGGGCATCCACCACGGCCCGGGCCATCTCCACCGAGTGCACCAGGGACCAGATCAGGCCGCGCTCGATGCCGCTGCCGCGCTCGGTGATTTCATCGGAGACTTCTTCGGCGCTTTTCAGCAGCAGGGAGACGTGGAGCAGGGCTTCTTCGGCGCTGATGCCGCCGCGTACCGAGAACAAGGAGTCGCGACTTACTGGGGTGCTGATGGTTTTTTTCAGTGACTGGATCAGAGAGGCATCGGCAGGCTGAAGTGACAGTTTTTGCCGGACCTGCTGGTTGGCCAGATCGTGCTCGGGGTTTCTGCCGCGCTGGGCTGCAGTGTGGGGAGGATCGGGGACGAGCTTTTTCATGGCGTAACTCCTAATCGATGGTAGGAGCCTTCACCGTCGCTGCTAAACGATAGGGTGGCGGCCGTTCGCAGGTTAGCAGTACCGGTCGATTAGGAACCCGGCGCACCCGAAGGTGCCCTGCGCACGGCCGCCATAAAGCGGAGCCCAAAAAAAGCGCCACGTAGATGGCGGCGCTGTGCGCCTAATCGATTGCGGGCTGCTAAACCCGGTCACTGTAATGTGCAGTGACGGATCGAGGCTAGCCAGCGGGTACACCAGGCGCAAGCGGCTAGGAGTTTCTAGGAAAGTTCGCACAATAGAAAGAGACTTAACGCTGCTTCGGGGGAACGAAGGCGTGGTCTGTGAGTGCGGGGAGGTGGTGGTTGGCGATGGTGGCGGAACGTTAAGGCCAGAAACAACAAAGCCCGCACAAGGCGGGCTTTGTTGGTGCTTCGTTTGGTGGGCCGGGGGAACCCGCGTCTGACCCTTTTGTTTCGCTGCATCCAAAGAAGAAGCTGTCATTAACGAATGTCGGCGTTTCGTTCTTGCGCTTCCCTTCGGGTGTGCAGGTCATCTATAAAGAGGTAGTTAGCATAAATCACGCTGAACACAGCAGAGCATTGGACGAAGGTGAGGAACATTATTACTGCAACGCTGGCGGCTCTCACTGCATCACGGTACTCCAAGTAAGCAGGAAGTCCTGTAATCAAAAGCTTGCCTAGGTATATTAGCGTTATTGATATTGCAACGGCTCCTGACTCCATGATACTGCCGACAATACTTTCAAGTCGTCGAGTGTCTTGCATTGTGGCCGTAAAGTCAGCGATTTTTATTTTGTCAGGGTCTTGCAGCCTTTTAATCGCGTTTGGGTAGACAAACGCTATCCATATTCCCATGATCGTGAAGACCATCCCCGAGATGGATAAAAGTGTATTGCAGTAATCCTTGAAGTCAGAGTAACTAAACTTCAACTCCTGAAAATATACGGCTACACCTATTATGGTGGCCGTTATAACCATTATTAATAATCTAACCATTCGCTGTGACCTGTTTTTTCAACATGTCTTTCCTGATTGGGCCTAAGTATCTGTCTCTATTTTCCTTAACTCTAGCATAGATCTCGTCGGCGTTGAAAACCGGTTGGTTGTTATCATCCAGAGAGATGTGATCTGTCAGTCGATATTTGCTGGCCCAAACAATAGAGTTTGACTTGTCAAGCACAAAGCCTACGTCCTCCCAAGACTTGGTGTCATGGTCTGCGGCATAGGTCTCGATTATGTGCTCAAGTTCTTCGACAGTGGGCTTTGCTTCTACGCGTAGTTCTACTTGGCGAATTGAGTTATCTTCAGCAGATATATAAGGAACTTCAAAGTTTTTAAAGATTTTCGCGAAGCCCTTTCGTTTGTTTACTTCTTTGATGGATACGGTTTCGCGTCTTACTATTTGAGTTACTTTTCTCGCCAAGTTTTGCATTTCTGCAGAGGACGTAGAAAGAGATTTCATTGATACATCAAATTGAAAATAGTATTTGAATTTATCGTCTGCTATCTCGAAGCGGGTAAAACCCTTCTCGGTTGTGGTTGCGACATATTCAGGTAATGGTACTCGGAAGTTCATGCAGCCACTCACCCAGTCCTGGAACATAGCTGAATCTGTTCTGGAGTTATCGAACTTTATAGAAGCCACAATGTTGAGTTCGGGGATCACCCAGTAGTAACACGGGCGCCCCCAGATCATCTGTTTGTTGCCTTTTGTCTTTGTTTGTTCAACGACCTGTTCGATGGATCCATCAGGATTTATCGTGATGCCATACAGCGGGCCGTGGCGATCTGAATCTCCTTTCCACAACACTAGGAAGAAGTCCCCGTTACTAGTGTCATGGTGAATTGCATGGCAATAACAGTGCGTCTTGTTTTTTTTCTTTGAGGCGTCCCATGGATTTGTTGCTTCGAAGTTTCGATCTTCTTTCCAGCTCTTAAGCTTGGTGAATGTTTCGGCTAGGTCCAAACCGTTTGGGCTTTCACTGAAGTGACGATAGAGTCCGCATTTATTCACACTGAAAAAATTAATGTAGCCACTCTGAAGCATTTCCAAAAGTCCTTTTAGGTGATTTGCCTCAACTTATCATTGGTGGTGGCTATGCGCTATCTTTACAGTCGGCTTTCCGATCAGAGTCGAATCCAAACAGAACCTCTGCTCGATGGCCCGAGTTATCGCCAGCAGAGGCATCCACCGACCATAGACTAATCGGTATGTCCCATTCGCTTGGCCACCCACATCGTTTTCCTGAGCGGCCCATCACCTGCCCAGCGCTCTAGCGTGCGCGGGTTCTGGAAGACTTCGGCGTCAGCCAAGCACGTCTGAGCCTTCAATGCCTCCATTGCAGGCCTTAGCCGCTTCACGCTTCGGCGCCCTGCTGCCGTCTTCGTTGTCTCGACCTTGCCCTTGCTGGCCAGGGTAATTGCCCGGCTCACCATAACCTTCTCGCGTAGCTAGTCGATATCGCCCCAGTCCAGCGCAACTAGTTCACTGGTGCGCAGGACTGTCCACAAAGCGAACATGCATTATGTTGCGAGTCTGGTCGGAGAGGGCGCCCAGCACTGCCTGCTGCTCTCTAGGGCTACATCATCCTTCCTTGAGCGAGTAGGTCCAGCCCGCCAGCGGGTTTACCTCGATCAGCTCCTCATCGGTTGCATCGTCGAGTGCCGATCACAGGCAGCTCTGTATATTGCTGAACGTCTTGTTGCTGACCTCCAGGGTGGCCAGCCAGTCACGCACGTCCTTTCTTTTCAGGTCGACCACCATCTTGTCGCCAAGCGCAGGAACCAACATGAGCTCAACCAGCTTTCGGTAGCCGTCGAGGGTGCTGCTGGAAATGTGCTTTCGCTTCTCTTCCAAACGACGCGATCGACATCAACAACCCGGCACACTGCGCTTGCTGATGCTCAGGATTATCGTGCATGAGAACGGTGGCAACCCCTACACAGATGCTGTGTTCGAGGAAGGCCTGCGCAGTGCTTTAAAGTGAGCGCCGGGGCCTGGTGGGTGGTTGGCATTCTGCTGGCCGTCGTCTTGGTGTTGGTAGTCGGCGCCGTCATGGGTGCCTGGCCTCAAGGCATTACCGGCCGCTACACGACACAGCCCAGACGGATCTGGCCACGGTAAAGGCCGGTCGCGACAACCTGGAGGCTTTGGCGGGCGAACAAGGCAGGAAGCTTGGCGAGTTGGTGCTGGCTAGCCATGAGCGCGAGTGTCGCGCCGCTCAGGCCCAGGCTGACGCCAAGGAGCTGGCCCAGCACGACTACTCGGCTGCGAATCGACTGCTGTAGGAGCGTATTGGCGGTGAGCTGGCACCGGTCGCCAAATCTATCATTGATCAGGGGCTGGGGTTATGAAGTGGTTGCTGGTGGGAATAGTGGCGCTATTGGTCGGGTGTGTATCCCGAGAGCCTGAAGTTCGCAAGAAGACCAACAGCCTGGAGCTAAAGGTGCGTGCGCTGCTGGCAGAGCTCCTGCACCGGATCATTCGGCGCTTAGCAGGCAGCGCAACTTCTCGTCGTCCAGGATGATGTCATGATCATGGCTCAACAGGCTGGCTACCGCCGGAACCAATGGAATTAACTTTGTTTGCCCCGTGGGTTCGGCGTAGTTCTTACCACTGATCCAGAAAGCACACCCGCCACCCAATGATCCGCTTTTATCAAGATATATTTTTGACGGGCTCCCTTTCTTGGTGAGTCGAACGCTGCTGACCCGCGCCAATGTGTAATGGTTCATGTGACCCTGCCCCATGTAAATTATCAGTGAGTCACCGACCTTGGGCGGTGTCTCTATAAAGTGGGAGCGGGTGCTGTCGTCGTCAAAGTTCAATCGGCGTCTGGCAAAAACTATGTCGAAGGGTTCCGAGTGCATTACGACTTCTCCAGATTGATGTCCGTTGTCTGCTTGTCGAGCAGCCATAAAGCTGGCATTACCCAGCCAAAACAATCCATTCAGGCATAAAAAAGGCACTTGCGATGATCGCCAAGTGCCTTTTTTGTACTGCTTCATTTGGTGGAGCCGGGGGGATTTGAACCCCCGTCCGCCAGTACTCCGCTGTCGGTACTACATGCTTAGCCGTGTCTATTGAGTTAACCCTCAGCGACCCGACGGGCAGGGTGCTTTGGGCGAGTTGTGTAAGTTTTAGCCGCTTCGTCCACAACGTACTGCACGGCGATTCTGTTCTATATGACAATCATTTTGGGTTTACAGACATCCCCTGATGATTGCTGGACCCGAAGGTACCAGGGGGGAAGGGCTAAGGCTGCTTACGCAGCGAGAGCGTAATCCCCGTAGGTTTCGTCATTGGCAACTATAGGAAGTTGCAACAGTGGATTTACGAGTTCTGTTACCAACTCGGCATGCACCTAAAGTTTCGCAACCGGCGTCGAATCCTAAACGGCCCCGAACCTGTTGTGCATTACCAACAGGTGGGCGGATTCTACGCTAACCGAGGCCAGAAGGCCAACCCGAAGGTTGGCCCAATGCATCGGCCTACTGATCGCCCTTGGTGTTGTTCTGCAATTGCTGGATGGCCTGGGTGGTCAGGGAGATGCAGTTCTTGGTGCCTTCCTCGGTGCCTTTGGCGTGTTCGGCGGTGGCTTGCTGGACCTTGGCGTCGATGTCGCTGCTCAGGTCCGAGCTCATGGCTTCGGTGCTGACCTTGGCATCCTTGATTTTTTGCAGGTTGATCTGGCACAGGTCCTCTTGCCCGGCGGCAAACACCGGGGAGGCCAGCATCGCGGCGGTAATGAACAGTCCAGCCAGTGCGGAACGCTTCATGGTTATCTCCTTGATCGCAGGGGCTCGGTGTTGCCGGTCAACAGGGCCGGCTGCCGAGTGGGCTAAGCCCTTTTTTGCGGGCCTAGAAAATGGACTGTAGCCGCGCTCTGGGGTTCTGTTTTTTTTTCGAAGAAATGAAAAAGCCAGGGGCGTCTTCCGCCAGGCACAAAAAAGGGGCGAAAACGCCCCTTGGTTGCGCGATTCGATGGCTCAGACCGCCTTGGCCCGGGTGACCCGATCCACCAGGTAGACCAGCCCGTGATAGTCGATCCCGCCATGCTGGCTGAGGCCGATTTCACAGGTGCGGCTGGTGGAGATGCCTTCGCTGCAATACTGCACCGCGTCCTTGAGGCTGCGTAGGGAGTGGGCATTGAGTTCCGGGGTGGTGAAACCCTTGTCGCCGGCGAAACCACAGCAATGGATGCCTTCGGGGATCACCACGTTGTTGCTGCAACGCCGGGCCAGTTCGATCAGCGCCTGGCTCTCGCCCAGGTGCTGGGTGCTGCAGGTGACGTGCACCGCGATCGGCGCTTCCTGCGGCGTGAACTCCAGGCGCTCCAGCAGGTGGGTGCGGATGAAGCGCACCGGGTCGTAGAGGTCCAGGCGCACGTCCCCCAGGTCCTGCACCAGGCGCAGGGTGCAAGGGCTGGTGTCGCAGTAGATCGGGTCGAGGCCGCCCCGGCTGGCGTGGAGCAGGGCGCCGATCAGTTCCTGGCGCTTGTCCTCGGCCTGGGTGGCGTAGCCCTTGGAGGCGAACGGCTGGCCGCAGCACAGGTTGTCCAGGTTGTCCGGCAGCACAACTTGATAGCCGGCCTTTTCCAGCAGGCCGCGGGTTTTCTCGTAGAGTGAGCTTTGCTCCTTGTCGCCCGCCGCTGGCCCCATGACCCGGGACACACAGGCTGCCAGGTAAACCACCCGCGGACGCGCGTCGCTGACGCTCGGGCTGAAGCGGATGGCCTTTTCCGGCTGGGGCATGGCGCTGCTCCACTGCGGCACCTGGCCTTTGGACAGACGCGTCAGGCTCGCCGACAGCTTGCTCAGGCGCGGCGCGCCCAGGAGCATGCGCGCACCGTTGGCCACGTGCAGGGTGAAGCGGGCGCCCTGCAAGGTGGTGGCGAAGTGCGAGCCGAGCCAGTCGGCGGTGCCGTTATGGGTGGCGTGTTCACTGCGCAGTTTCTTCACCAGCTCGCCGGTGTTGATACCCACCGGGCAGCGCTGGGCGCACAGGCCGGTGGCGGCGCAGGTGTCGATGCCCTGGTACTGATAGGCCGCTTCCAGTTCCGTGGTGTCGATGCCGGCCCGTTTGCGTGCCTGGATATCACGCCAGATGACGATGCGCTGGCGCGGGCTCAGGGTCAGCCCCTTGGACGGGCACACCGGCTCGCAGAAGCCGCACTCGATGCACTTATCCACAATCTCGTCGGCCGCCGGCAGTGGCTTGAGGTGCTTGAGGTGGATCTGCGGGTCTTCGCTGAGTACCACGTCCGGGTTGAGGATGTTGTTGGGGTCCAGCAGGCGCTTGAGCTGCCACATCAGCTGGTAGGCATCGCTGCCCCATTCCAGCTCGACGAAGGGTGCCATGTTGCGCCCGGTGCCGTGCTCGGCCTTCAGCGAACCGCCGAATTCCACCGCCACCAGTTGCGCCACGTCGTCCATGAACGCCTGGTAGCGGTTCACTTCCTCGCTGCTGTTGAAGCCCTGGGTGAAGACGAAGTGCAGGTTGCCCTCCAGGGCGTGGCCGAACAGGATCGCTTCGTCGTAGTGGTGCTTGTCGAACAGCTCGATCAGGCGATTGACGCCGATGGCCAGCTGTTCCACGGGGAAGGTCACGTCTTCGATGATCACCGTGGTGCCGGTCTTGCGCACCGCGCCCACCGCCGGGAAGGTGTCCTTGCGGATCGCCCAGAGCTTGGCGTTTTCCTGCGGGTCTTCAGTGAAGTCCACCTGCTTTTCCACCGGGAAGGCGGCCAGGGAACTCATGATCTGCGCCAGTTGCTCGTGCAGCAGAGACGAGGATGCGGCGCGGGACTCGATCAGCAGCGCGCAGGCATTGGCCGAGAGTTGCTGGACGAAGGCTGGCATGCCGGGCTTGTCCTGCACCGAGCGCAGGCTGCGGCGGTCCAGCAGTTCCACCGCCGACACCGGCTGGCTCTTGAGCACGGTCACCGCGTTGCAGCAGGTTTCCACATCGGGAAAGACGATCAGCGCCGAGGCCTTGTTCGGGTGGTCGATCACCGTGTCGTAGGTCACCGCGCTGATAAAGCCCAGGGTACCTTCGGAGCCCACCAGCAGGTGGCTGAGGATGTCCAGCGGCTCGTCGAAATCCACCAGGGCATTGAGGGACAGGCCGGTGGTGTTTTTCAGCCGGTATTTGTGGCGGATCTTCGCCGCCAGTTCGCTGTTGGCGCGGGTGCTGCGGCCCAGCTCGGCCAGGCGCTCCAGCAGCGGACCATGGCTGGCGCGGAAGGCGGCGATGCTGGCCTCATCCTCGGTATCCAGACGCGTGCCATCGGCCAGTACCAGGCGAATGCCGGCCAGGGTGTGATAGGTGTTCTGCGCGGTACCGCAGCACATGCCGCTGGCATTGTTGGCGACGATGCCACCGATCTTGCAGGCGTTGATCGAGGCCGGATCGGGGCCGATCTTGCGCCCGAAAGGTGCCAGCCAGGCATTGGCCTGGGCGCCGATCACACCAGGCTGCAGACGAATCTGCGTACCCTGGTGGCGAATCTCCTTGCCGTTCCAGTTATCCCCCAGAACGATCAGCACCGAGTCGCTGATGGCCTGCCCGGAAAGGCTGGTGCCCGCCGCACGGAAGGTCACCGGCACCCGGTCGCGCTGGGCCAGCTGGAGCAGGGCGACCACTTCGTCCTCGGACTCGACGCGGATCACCAGCTTGGGGATCAGCCGGTAGAAGCTGGCGTCGGTGCCGAAGGCCAGGGTCGAGAGCGGGTCGTCGAAGCGCCGCTCCTGGGGAATCAGTTGCTGGGCATCACGCAGAAAAGCGGCCGGTAGGCTCATTGGTCCTCCAGGATCAGCACCACCAGGTCTTTCGGGCCGTGGGCGCCGTAAGCCAGGACTTGCTCGATATCAGCGGTCTTCGACGGGCCGGACACCAGCAGCGCGTTGGTCGGCATGCCGGCGGCCCAGTTCATCTGTTGCTGCACCTGATAGAAGTTGTCGCGGATCTCGCTGGCCTTGAGCAGGGCGAAATGCACCGGCGGCACCAGGCTCATCAGCCGCGGCTCTTCCCGGGTCGGCCAGAGGATCAGGCTGCCGGTGGCGGCGATGGCGCCCAGGGTGGTCGTGAGGCTGGCCGGGGTGTCGTTGAACAGCTCGGCTTTCCATTCTTCCACCGGGCGGTCGTAGGCCTTGAGCGCCGGCAGTTGCGGCCGCTCGGCCCAGTACTGGGTGACCCGCTGGCCGTGGGGCGTGCCGGGGGCGATCAGCAGGCTGGGCAACTGGCGTTCCTGCAGCAGGCGGGCCAGCAGTTCGGGCCAACCGGCGCCGGTGCTCAGGTGGATTTCGGTGTGCACTGCTTCCATCTGTTTGCGCAGTTGCGGGATGCGTTGTTCCGCGCTGTAGCTGTAAGGCTCGGTGACCAGCGCCTCGTCGAAGTTATCCACAATCGGCGTGGTGCCGCTCAGGCTGTTGCGCAGCTTGGCGAGGATGTTGTGTTTCGCGCTCATCAGCGGTCTCCCTGCTTGTCCAGGTGCTCACGGGCCAGATCATGCAGCGACCGGGCGGCGGGTTTTGGCGCACTGTGGTTCTGCGTCCAGGGGCCGACCTTGCTCGGGGTGAGGGCGCGCAGCCGGGTGGCGGCCAGGGTGAACAGGCGATACAGGGTCGGCGAGCTGTTGAGGCGGGCCCAGGCGTTCCAGATGAAACGTTCCTTGCGCGAGTACTTGCTGCCCTGGCCGCGCATCACTTGATGGGGGCTGTCCGGGGCCTTGACGTTTTCTTCCCGCAGGCGCCGCAGCAGCGCCGGGATCGGGATCTTCACCGGGCAGACTTCGCCACAGGCGCCGCACAGCGACGAGGCGCTGGGGTGATCCGGCACCTTGGCCAGACCGACCATGTGCGGGGTGATGATCTTGCCGATCGGCCCCGGGTAGACCTCGCCATAAGTGTGGCCGCCGACCCGGGTGTAGACCGGGCAGTGGTTCATGCAGGCGCCGCAGCGGATGCAGTTCAGGGTCTGGCGCAGTTCGCTATCGGCAAAGGCCTGGCTGCGGCCGTTGTCCAGCAGCACCAAGTGCACTTCCTGGGGGCCGTCCAGCTCATGCTCTTTGCGCGGGCCGGAGATCATGTTGACGTAGGTGGTGATGGGCTGGCCCAGGGCCGAGCGGGTCAGCAGCGACAGCAGCGGCACCACGTCCCGCAGGTTCTCGACGACTTTCTCGATCCCGGTGACGGCGATGTGCACTGGCGGCACGGTGGTGGACATGCGCCCGTTGCCTTCGTTTTCCACCAGCAGCAGGGTGCCGGTCTCGGCCACGGCGAAGTTGACGCCGGAGACGCCGATATCGGCTTCGAAGAATTTCTGCCGCAAGACCTTGCGACCGATCTGAATGAGTTGGTCAACGTCCTTGGTGTACTCCACGCCGAGTTTGTCGTGGAACAAGGACGCGACCTGACCGGCATTCTTGTGGATCGCCGGCATAATGATGTGTGAAGGCTTCTCGTGGTCGAGCTGGACGATGAACTCGCCCATGTCCGACTCAAGGCATTCAATGCCTTGTTCAGCGAGGACATGGTTCATTTCCATCTCTTCGCTGACCATCGATTTGCCCTTGATCACTTGCCGCGCCTCGTGAGCGCGGATGATCGAGAGGACGATGCCATTGGCCTCGTCCACCGTTTCCGCCCAGTGCACTGTCACACCGTTGCGGGTCAGGTTCTGTTCCAGGCGCTCGAGCAGGTCGGGCAGCTTGGATAACGCCCGGGCGCGAATCGCGTTGCCCAGGGCGCGTAGGTGTTCTCTTTCGTGGGCATCGCTGAACGAGGCCGCACGCTTGGCCATGAGTGAGTCCATGGCGCTGCGAAAGTTGTTTCGCAGTTGTTTGTCCCCCAGGGCTTCGTGGGCCCGGGTTCGGAAATCGTCCGCCACGTTGGTGGTCGGAATCAGCTCGGGGGTGCTCATTGTGCACCTCCAGTACGTTGCCAGAGGAAACTCGCCAGGTGTTGGCCGCGCAATGCCTCTTGTTGTTTCTCCAGCGCGCCGTTGATGTTCATCAAGCAGCCGCAGTCGGCACTCAGTACCTGATGCGCGCCGGATTCCTTCAGCGCCCGGGTCTTGTCCGCGACCATGGCGCCGGAGATGTCCGGCATTCGGACGCTGAAAGTCCCGCCAAAGCCACAGCATTCGCTTTCGTGGCTGTGTTCTACCCGTTCCACGTTGCTCAGCTGTGACAACAACTCACGGCCGTGCAGGTGGGTGTTCATTTCCCGGCGTGCCGAGCAGGAGGTGTGCAAGGCCACCTTGACCGGAGCGCCACTGTCCTTGAGCTGCACCCTGCACACGTGCAGGAGGAACTCGGCCAGTTCATAGGTGCGGGCGGCCAGGGCCTGCACTTGTTGCAACGTCTCGGGCTCGTCCTTGAACAAGTCCGCGTAATGCTCGCGCAGCATGCCTGCGCAGGAACCCGACGGCACCACCACCGGATAGTCGCCGGCAAACAGCGCCAGTTGCGAGCGGGCCACGGTGCGCGCCTGCTCGGTGTAACCCGAGGTGTAGGCCGGTTGTCCGCAGCAGCTTTGCCCTTGCGGGTACTCCACGCGAATGCCTTCGCGCTCCAGCAGGTGAATCGCGTCCATCCCGGCTTCGGGATAGAACAGGTCGACCACACAAGTGCCGAACAGGTAGACCCGCGACGGCTTCGCGCTGGGGTACTGCCGGGGTTCGGCCAGCGGCGGTGCGACACGGGTCGCATTGGGCACGGCGTTGTAGAAAAGCTCGCTCATCAGGCGTGTCTCCGGGTGGTCCCGGTTATTCGTCCGTTGCGGCGGCTGAAAGATAAACCAGCAAGCTTTCAGCAGCCTTGCAGACCGGGTGGTGAATGCGGACGCCGCGGGTGAGGGCGGCGTCGGTTCTTTCGGTGTTGCTTAGTGCACCAGCATGCCGGTGAACCAGTAGGCCTGGGCCAGGGTGATCAGACCGACAATAGTGGCAAAGAACAGGCTGTGCTTGAGGGTGAAGCGGAACAGGTCCGATTCCTTGCCCACCAGGCCGGTGGCGGCGCAGGCCACGGCGATCGATTGCGGCGAGATCATCTTGCCGGTTACGCCGCCGCTGGTGTTGGCCGCGACCAGCAGGGTGTCATTGACCCCGATCTGGTGTGCGGTGGTGGCCTGCAGCGAGCTGAACAGGGCGTTGGACGAGGTATCGGAGCCGGTGAGGAACACCCCGAGCCAGCCCAGGAACGGCGAGAAGAACGGGAACGCTGCGCCAGTCGCTGCCAGCACCAGGGCCATGGTCGAAGACATGCCCGAGTAGTTGGTGACGAAGGCGAACGCCAGCACCATGCCGATGGACAGGATCGGCCAGCGCAGCTCGTAGAAGGTATCTTTCAAAGTGGTCAGACCAGTTTTGAAGTCGATCTTCAGTACCAGCATGGAGATCAGCGCGGAGAAGAAGATCGCCGTGCCGGTGGCCGAGATCGGGTCGAGCTTGAACACCGCCGGGATGGCCGTTGGCGTGGTCACGATCGGTGCCATCTTGATCACCAGCTGATCCAGGTGCGGGATGGCGAAGTTGAACACCCAGCCGTACATCGAGCCGCCGGCAGCGAACATCGCCTTGAAGGGCTTGAGGGTCCAGATGGTCACCAGCACGGTGAGGATCAGGAACGGCGACCAGGCCTTGAAGATCTGGCCCAGGCTGTAGGGTGAGGCCTGGGTTTGGCGTGGCTGGCCGAAGCCACCGGCACTGGCGGTGATGGCCGCGCTGGAGGTGGCACCGGCAATCTGCGCGCCGGCGGTGCGCTTGGGCTGCCAGATTTTCAGGAACAGGGTCAGGGAGATCAGGCTGGCCAGGGCCGAGGTGATGTCCGGCAGTTCCGGGCCGATGAAGTTCGAGGTGAAGTACTGGGTGACGGCGAAGCTCAGGCCTGCCACCAGAGCGGCCGGCCAGGTCTCTTTGACGCCGCGCATGCCGTCCATCATGAACACCAGCCAGAACGGCACGAAGAGCGACAGCAGCGGCAGCTGGCGGCCGGTCATGGCGCCGATCTTGAAGGCGTCGATGCCCGTCACTTGGCCGGCGACGATGATCGGAATCCCCAGGGCGCCGAAGGCCACTGGCGCGGTGTTGGCGATCAGGCACAGGCCGGCGGCGTACAGCGGGTTGAAGCCCAGGCCCACCAGCAGGGCGGCGGTGATCGCCACCGGCGCGCCAAAGCCGGCAGCTCCTTCAAGGAAGGCGCCGAAGCAGAAACCGATCAGCAGCACCTGCAGGCGCTGGTCGTCGGTGATCGACAGCACCGAGCTGCGGATGATTTCGAACTGGCCGCTCTTCACGGTCAGCTTGTAGAGGAAAACGGCGGCGACAATGATCCAGGCGATGGGCCACAGACCGTAGGCAAATCCATAGCCAGCGGCAGCGAGGGCCATGTCGGCGGGCATCTGGAAGGCGAAGATCGCCACCAGGATCGACAAGGCCAGGGTGATACTCCCGGCGACGTGTCCTTTGAGACGGAACACGGCCAGAGCCAGGAAGAAGAACACGATCGGGATGACGGCGGCGAGGGCGGACAGGCCGAGGCTGCCAAGCGGGCTATAGAGCTGTTGCCAGGTTTGCATAATGGGGTGGCCCCTAATTGTTGTTGGTCAGGCACTGCTAGCGTCTTGGTTAATTGGTAAGACCAATTTACAAACGCTGTTGGCTAGGGTAAAAGCCTTGTGCTCGGTGTGTCAATTTGCCGCCCTAAAACTTTTGTCGAATGCGCTATGGCGCGGGCATCTGATCGGTGCAAATGGCCGTGTTCTGACAGGTGTTGGCGCGCCATGAATAGGCCAGAATAGAGCCCCCCGGCGAAGGGTCGGGAGGGTGGAGAGTGAGTTATGGGGTTTGATCAGATACGCCAGCGCCGTTTGTCCGACGATATCGTCGAGCGTCTGGAAGGGATGATTCTTGAAGGCACCTTGACGGCCGGCGAGCGGCTGCCGGCCGAGCGCGCCCTGGCCGAGCAGTTTGGTGTCTCCCGGCCCTCACTGCGCGAGGCGATCCAGAAATTGACGGCCAAGGGGTTGCTGATCAGTCGTCAGGGCGGTGGCAACTACGTGGTGGAATCCCTGGGCTCGACCTTCAGCGATCCTCTGCTGCACCTGCTGGAAAACAACACCGATGCCCAGCGCGACCTGCTGGAGTTCCGGCATACGCTGGAAGCCTCCTGCGCCTATTACGCGGCGCTGCGGGCGACGGCAGTGGATCGTGAGCGGCTGACTCAAGCCTTCGAGGAGTTGCAGGATTGTTATTCCCGCTCCGACGATGTCAGTCGTGCCGAGGAGGGTGCGGCGGATGCCAAGTTCCACTTGGCGATTGCCGAGGCCAGCCACAACGCCGTGCTGCTGCACACCATCCGCGGGCTGTTCGACCTGCTCAAACGCAACGTGGTGACCAACATCGGTGGCATGTACAAGCAGCGCACGGAAACCCGCGACATGCTGATCAGCCAGCACCGCGACCTGTACCAGGCAATTATCGAAGGGCGGGCCGAAGAGGCGCGGGAAATCTCCAGCCGGCACATTCTCTATGTGCAGGAAGTGCTCGAAGAAGTGCGTCAGGAAGTGCAGCGAGTGGCCCGGGCCGAACGGCGCAAGGGCATGTAATGCAAATCGCCGGCAAGCCGGCTCCTACCTGGGTGTTGTAGGAGCCGGCTTGCCGGCGAAAGCGACCTCAAGGCAGGAAGATCAGTCTTCCTTGCCCTTGGTGCGCACCGCACGCTGCAGTTCGCGATCGGAATCGCGCTCGCGTTCGGTATGACGCTTGTCGTATTCCTTCTTGCCCTTGCCCAGTGCGATCTCACACTTGACCAGGTGCTTGCTCCAGTAGAGCGAAAGGCATACGCAGGCATAACCCTTCTGTTGCACGGCGGCAAACAGCTTTTCCAGCTCGCGCTGGTTGAGCAGCAGCTTGCGCGAGCGCGTAGGGTCGGCAATGACGTGGGTGCTGGCGGTGGTCAATGGCGTGAAGTGGCTGCCGAGCAACCAGGCTTCACCATCCTTGAGCAGCACATAACTGTCCACCAGCTGTGCCTTGCCTGCACGCAGACTCTTTACTTCCCAGCCGGCCAGGACCATGCCAGCCTCGAACCGATGTTCGATGAAGTAATCGTGACGCGCCTTTTTATTTTGCGCGATGGTCCCTGTTGGGTGTTTCTTCTGTTTAGCCATAGGGGCGGCATTATAGGGAGTTGCGCGCGCGTCGGCTACGGTGACGCAGCGTGCTTGAGCAGGTTGATTGAATCCCGGACAATGCGCGCTCTTTTTTTTCGGTTGGGCGTGTTAACGATGTCGACAGACAGGGTCTCTGTCCACGGCGGCTGGGCAAGCCGCTGGGTCTTTATACTCGCTGCAACTGGTTCGGCCGTGGGCCTGGGGAGTATCTGGAAATTCCCCTACATGGTCGGCGTCTATGGTGGTGGTGCCTTTGTCCTGGTGTTTCTGGCGTGTATTGCGCTGATCGGGTTGCCGGTGATGCTGGCGGAAACTCTGATTGGCCGCCGCGCGCGGCAAAGCCCGGCGAATGCCCTGAAGGTGCTGGCCCTGGAGGCCGGGCATTCGGCCAGGTGGTCCTGGGGCGCCTTTGCCGGAATGATCACGGCGCTGCTGATCCTCTCCTTCTATAGCGTGGTGGGTGGTTGGTCCCTGGACTACATCATCGACATGGGGCGCGGCGATTTTCAGGGTGTCACGGCGGATCAGGTCGGCGCCTATTTTTCCGCGGTGACGGCCGACCCCTGGCGCCTGACCCTGTGGCACACGCTGTTCATGCTGTTGTCGGCGCTGGTGATTGCCAAGGGTGTGGTGGCCGGGCTTGAGCGCAGTCTGCGGGTCATGATGCCGCTGCTGTTCGTGATGTTGCTGGTGCTGCTGGGCTACAGCATGACCACCGGGCATTTCATGCAGGGCCTGCACTTCATGTTCGACTTCAGCCTGGAGCGTTTGCTGGACGGGCTGTTACCAGCCATGGGGCACGCGTTCTTTTCCCTCAGCGTGGGAGTGGGCTCGATCATGATCTACGGCGCCTACATGCCCAAGCATTCGTCCCTGGCCGGCACCGTGGTCGGGGTGGCGCTGCTGGATACCTTCGTTTCGCTGGTGGCTGGGATGGCCCTGTTCCCCATTGTATTTGCCGCCGGGCTGAACCCCAGCGAAGGGCCGGGGCTGATGTTCATCAGCCTGCCGTTTGCCTTCGGGAATGTGGCGTTCGGCCAGCTTATGGGCGTAGTGTTCTTTATCCTGGTGGCGATCGCTGCCTGGAGTTCGGCCATTTCCTTGTTGGAGCCGATGGTGGCTTATCTCGTCGAGAGGACTAAAATCCGCCGCGGCTGGGTGACATTCTGGCTGGCGTTCAGTTGCTGGTTCGTGGGATTGGGAACGGTGTTCTCTTTCAACATCTGGCAACAGGCCAAATTTTTCGTGAACGAAGGCGGCGTTTTTCATCTCTACCAATGGGGCGCGGCCGGCGGTCTGGACTTCTTTGGTGTGATCGACTTTTTCACCTCGCGGATCATGTTGCCTCTTGGCGGTTTGTGCTTCGTGGTATTTGCAGGTTGGGTGATGGGCCGTGAGGCAGTTCGTGATGAGCTGTCGTTACGTAGCCCGCTGTTGTTCACTCTGGCCTTGTTTTTGATGCGCTATGTGGCGCCCGTCGGCATTCTTGTGGTGTTTGCCGCCCAGTTGTGGAAATGAAGCTCACATGACGACCCATATTCAACGTTCGGCCCTTCTGCCCTATCCGGCGCAGTTCCTTTACGACCTGGTCAATGACGTGGCCCGGTACCCGGAGTTTCTGCCCTGGTGCTCGTCGGCCGAGGTGCTGGAAAGCAGTGAAGAGCGGATGCGCGCGAGCCTGGCGGTGGCCAAGGGCGGCATGAGCCAGCGCTTCGTTACCTGCAACAATCTGGTGCCGGGGCAGTCGATCGAGATGAATCTGGAGGAGGGGCCATTCAATCAGTTGCATGGCGTGTGGGTGTTCAAGCCGCTGGGCGAGAAGGCCTGCAAGATCAGCCTTGATCTGTCTTTCGATTATGCGGGGCCTTTGGTTCGAGCGACCTTGGGGCCGCTGTTCAACCAGGCGGCGAATACCCTGGTGGACGCTTTCTGCCAGCGGGCCAAGCAGTTGCATGGCTGAGCCGATGATTTCGATTGAGGTGGCCTACGCGGCTGTCGATCGCCAGGCGTTGATCAGTGTGCAGGTGCCTCAGGGGTCGACGCTGCGTGCAGCCTTGCAGGCTTCAGCCATCGGGCAGCAGTTTCCCGAACTGGATCTGGCGGCTTGTCCGGTGGGGATCTTCGGCAAGCAGGTCAGTGACCCTGAACAGCATGTGATTCAGGCGGGGGATCGGATCGAGGTCTATCGCCCATTGCTGGCCGATCCGAAAGAGGTTCGGCGTCTGCGGGCGGCGAAAGCGGCCGAGGCTCGCAAGCGCGAATCGTGATTGATGGTGACAGGCAATAAAAAGCCCGGGCATGCCCGGGCTTTTTTATTTCGCCACAAATTATTCCGGCGAAGTATCCAGTGGTTCAGGCGTAGGAACTGGCACGGTTTTCACGCCATCCACGTCCTTCTGGATCTGGTCGAG
Organism: Pseudomonas sp. JV245A; assembly: GCF_032424515.1. NCBI lineage: Bacteria > Pseudomonadati > Pseudomonadota > Gammaproteobacteria > Pseudomonadales > Pseudomonadaceae > Pseudomonas > Pseudomonas sp. JV245A. The sequence goes on along the minus strand of NZ_VYKE01000020.1, from coordinate 54,563 downwards.
CAGCGAGCCAGGCTTGGCTGGTTTCTCGGCTTTTGGTTTCTCGACGTTCTCGGCAGGCGCTGTCACGGTGTTGGCGCTGTCCTTGCCCAGCAGGGCTTCGTCGCGGCTTACACCTGGCATGAAGTCACCGGCCAAGCTGACCAACTGGTCGTTGCCGTTGAAGATCAGGCTCACGCGTTCCTGTTGGCGTTCACCACCACCAGGCTGCAGGCTGTAGAGATAATCCCAGCGATCGGCATGGAACGTGTCGGTCAACAGAGGGTTGCCCATGATAAACCGTACTTGCCGTCGGGTCATTCCGGGGCGCAACTGGTCTATCATGTCCTGCGTGACGACATTGCCCTGCTGGATGTCGATTTTGTAAACCCCGGGGAATGAACAACCGGCGAGTGCGAGCAGTCCCACGAAGGTGAAACTGGTTAGCAAGAGCTTGGTGTTTTGCATCGGTGGGCGACTTCCACTATCTTGGCTGGGACAACGTAAACCCCGATCATACCCGCATTAAGAGAAGCTGCGAAGCAGCATCGGCGAGAAAGCTGACCATGGTTGAAAATAGCGAACTACGTAAAGCCGGCCTCAAAGTGACTCTGCCACGAGTCAAAATTCTACAAATGCTCGATTCCACCGAGCAGCGGCACATGAGCGCCGAGGATGTCTACAAGGCGCTGATGGAAGCTGGTGAGGATGTGGGTCTGGCCACGGTTTACCGTGTACTGACTCAATTCGAAGCAGCCGGACTGGTGGTACGCCATAATTTTGATGGCGGTCACGCTGTATTCGAGCTGGCGGATGGCGGTCACCACGACCATATGGTCAACGTGGAGTCTGGTGAAGTGATCGAATTCTTCGACGAAGAAATCGAAAAGCTTCAGAAGGCGATTGTCGAAAAGCACGGTTTCGAGTTGGTGGATCACAATCTTGTGCTGTACGTGCGCAAGAAGAAGTAAGCCCCTCACGCGGCGTTTATCGTCGTGAAACGATCGAAGGCGACCCTAGGGTCGCCTTCGTGTTTTGTGCCTATATAAAAGAAGCGCTGAAGGTTCAGGCCTTGGCGGTCACCACCATTTTCTTGGCGTGGGCCAGAGACTCCTTGGTCAGGTCGATGCCGCCGAGCATCCGCGCCACCTCCTCGACCCTCTCATTCTTGCCCAGCTTGGATACTGCGGTATGAGTGGCATCGCTGCCGCGCACCTTGTGCACGAACAGATGCTGATGCCCCTGGGCGGCGACTTGCGGCAGGTGTGTCACGGTCAATACCTGGCCGCGTTCGCCGAGGCGGCGCAGCAGCTGGCCGACGATCTCGGCTGTCGGGCCGCCAATCCCCACGTCGACTTCGTCGAATACCAATGTGGGAACCCGCGAGGTCTGCGCGGTGATGACCTGGATCGCCAGGCTGATACGTGACAGCTCACCGCCGGACGCGACTTTCGCTAGGGCCTTGAGGGGTTGCCCGGGGTTGGCACTGACCAGCAGTTCCACCTGCTCCAGGCCGTTGGGCAGCAGTTCATCGCTGCTGTTGGCGCGCAGTTCGATGGTGAAGCGCCCTCCGGGCATGCCCAGGCGCTGGATTTCCTGCTCCACTGCGCTGGCCAGGCTGGTCGCGGCCTGCTCGCGCAACTGGCTCAGTTCCTGGGCTTTCTCCTGATAATGACGAGCGAAGGATTGCAGCTCTTCGCCCAGCCGTTCGATGGATTCGTCATTGGCGTCCAGAGTCTCGATTTCATCCAGCAGGGTTTGCTGCATGGCGGCGAGTTCGAAGGGCTGGATGCGATGCTTGCGCGCCAGGGTATAGATGGCGTCGAGGCGTTCTTCGAGTTGTTGCAGGCGTGCCGGATCAGCGTCGAAGTGGTCAAGGAAACGATTCAACTCGCCCACGGCCTCTTCGACCTGGATCTGCGCGCTGGCCAGCAGGTTGGTGGCCTCGCCCAGGGAGCCCGAGGAGTTGCCGATGCTCGACAGGCGGTTGAGGCTGACAGTCAGGGCGTTCAGGACATTGCCTGAATCACTTTCGCTGCATTGCTCCACCACCTGGCGGCAGATGCCCAGCAGGGTTTCGGCATTGGTCAGGTTCTTGTGCTCCTGCTCCAGCTGTTCGAGTTCATTTTCCCCGAGCCCCAGGTTTTCCAGTTCTTCGAGCTGGTAGCTGAGCAGTTGATGGCGAGCGCGCTGCTCGTCGCCGGAGTTGGACAGGCGCTCCAGCTCCAGGCGGGTCTGGCGCCAGCGCTGCGCAGCCAGTTGCACCTGGCGCGCCAGGTCGGTTGCGCCGGCGTACTCATCCAGCAGGCGCCTATGGGTATCGGTCTTGAGCAGCGACTGGTGTTCATGCTGGCTGTGGATATCGATCAGCAGTTCGCCCAGGGCTTTCAAGTCTCCGAGCGGGCAGGGCGTACCGTTGATATAGCCGCGGGAACGTCCTTCTGCCGTGATGACCCGACGCAGGATGCACGGGCCGTCGGTGTCCAGGTCACGCTCGGCCAGCCAGGCGTGGGCCTCGGGGATATCCGCCAGATCGAAGGTGGCGAGGATATCGGCCTTGTCGGCTCCGGGGCGTACCACGCCGCTGTCGGCACGATCACCCAGGGTCAGGCCGAGCGCGTCGAGCATGATCGACTTGCCGGCACCGGTCTCGCCGGTAATGACGCTCATCCCGCGATCGAGTTCCAGATCCAGGTGTTCGACGATGGCGTAATTGTGTACGGACAGGTGCACCAGCATTAAGGCCGCTCCCAAACTAGATGTCTGGTTATTTATACAGTGTTTTGTTTCGGGCTGACAATGCTTTCCCTTAGCTCGATTTGCTTGGTCGTTCTGGCTTTTTAGTGCGCTCGGTAATGTCCACATACAGGATTTATCGGGTCGGAACGACTTTTGCTGTGGCTGCGGGCTTGAACCTTGAAAATGCGACCCCATATAGCTGGGCAGAAGAGTGAGCCCGGCTCACAGACGATATTGAAAGGAGAATTTCATGGCTGACGAACAGACGCTGGATACGCAAAATCTAGACGCCAATCAGGCTCCCGAGGCATCGGGTGATGACCTGGCGGCTCGTGTACAAGTGCTCGAAGAGCAACTGGCTGGCGCGCAGGATCAGGCTTTGCGTGTTGCTGCCGATCTGCAGAACGTCCGCCGCCGCGCTGAGCAGGACGTGGAGAAAGCTCACAAATTCGCGCTGGAGAAGTTTGCCGGCGACCTGCTGCCGGTGATCGACAGCCTGGAACGTGGCCTGGAGCTGTCCAACCCGGACGACGAAAGCATCCGCCCGATGCGTGAAGGCATCGAGCTGACCTTGAAGATGTTCCACGACACCCTCAAGCGTTATCAGCTGGAAGCCATCGATCCACACGGCGAACCCTTCAACGCTGAACAGCATCAGGCCATGGCCATGCAGGAAAGCGCGGATGTCGAGCCGAACAGTGTTCTGAAAGTGTTCCAGAAGGGCTACCAGCTCAACGGTCGCCTGCTGCGCCCGGCCATGGTCGTGGTCAGCAAGGCTCCTGCACCGGTTTCGCCTTCGATTGACGAAAAGGCTTGAAAACGGCTGTAGAGCCCCCATTTATCAGTCAAGCGTTTAAGTGCTACCGCAGTTTGCCACCACAGCTGCGGCATCCAAATCCAAAGTTTCGGGAGAGTTAACATGGGCAAGATTATCGGTATTGACTTGGGGACCACCAACTCGTGCGTCTCCATTCTTGAAAACGGCAACGTAAAAGTTATCGAAAACGCTGAAGGCGCGCGTACCACGCCGTCGATCATCGCGTACGCCAACGATGGCGAAATCCTGGTAGGTCAGTCGGCCAAGCGTCAGGCTGTCACCAACCCGCACAACACCCTGTACGCAGTAAAGCGTCTGATCGGTCGTCGCTTCGACGAAGAAGTTGTGCAGAAAGACATCCAGATGGTCCCTTACAAGATCGTCAAGGCTGACAACAACGACGCCTGGGTTGAAGTGAACGGCCAGAAAATGGCTCCGCCACAAATCTCGGCTGAAATCCTCAAGAAAATGAAGAAGACCGCCGAAGACTACCTCGGCGAAGCCGTGACCGAAGCGGTCATCACTGTTCCGGCCTACTTCAACGACAGCCAGCGCCAGGCGACCAAAGACGCCGGCCGCATCGCAGGCCTGGACGTCAAACGTATCATCAACGAACCAACCGCAGCCGCTCTGGCCTACGGTATGGACAAGGCCAAGGGCGATCACACCGTGATCGTTTACGACCTGGGCGGTGGTACTTTCGACGTTTCGGTGATCGAAATCGCTGAAGTCGATGGCGAGCACCAGTTCGAAGTGCTGGCCACCAACGGTGACACCTTCCTCGGTGGTGAAGACTTCGACATCCGCTTGATCGACTACCTGGTTGATGAGTTCAAGAAAGAAAGCGGCATGAACCTCAAGGGTGACCCGCTGGCCATGCAGCGCCTGAAAGAAGCTGCCGAGAAAGCCAAGATCGAGCTGTCCTCGAGCCAGCAGACCGACGTCAACCTGCCGTACATCACTGCAGATGCCACCGGTCCTAAGCACCTGAACGTGAAGATTTCCCGCGCCAAGCTGGAGTCGCTGGTTGAAGACCTGGTTCAGCGCACCATCGAGCCTTGCCGTATCGCGCTCAAAGACGCCGGTATCGACGTGGGTTCGATCAACGACGTGATCCTGGTCGGCGGCCAGACCCGTATGCCGCTGGTACAGAAGACAGTAACCGACTTCTTCGGTAAGGAAGCCCGCAAGGACGTCAACCCGGACGAAGCTGTTGCCATGGGTGCTGCCATCCAGGGTGCGGTACTGGCCGGCGACGTGAAAGACGTACTGCTGCTGGACGTCAGCCCGCTGACCCTGGGTATCGAAACCATGGGTGGCGTGATGACCGCGCTGATCGAGAAAAACACCACGATTCCTACCAAGAAATCCCAAGTGTTCTCGACTGCCGACGACAACCAGGGCGCAGTGACCATTCACGTACTGCAGGGCGAGCGCAAGCAAGCCGCGCAGAACAAGTCCCTGGGCAAGTTCGACCTGGCCGACATTCCACCAGCTCCACGTGGCGTGCCGCAGATCGAAGTGACCTTCGACATCGACGCCAACGGCATCCTGCACGTAGGTGCGAAGGACAAGGCTACCGGCAAGACTCAGTCGATCGTGATCAAGGCCAACTCGGGTCTGTCGGATGAAGAGATCCAGCAGATGATCCGTGACGCTGAAGCCAACTCGGAAGAGGATCGCAAGTTCGAAGAACTGGCCACCGCCCGTAACCAGGGTGATGCGCTGGTGCACTCGACTCGCAAGATGGTGGCTGACGCCGGTGACAAAGTGACCGCGGAAGAGAAAACCGCAATCGAAGCCGCCGTGGTTGCCCTGGAAGCTGCCGTCAAGGGCGACGACAAGGCTGCCATCGACGCCAAGGTCGAAGAGCTGTCGAAAGTCTCGGCCCCGGTTGCCCAGAAGATGTACGCCGAACAGGCCCAGCCTGCAGAAGGCGCGGCACCGCACGCCGAGTCCGCTGAAAAAGCCGACGATGTCGTCGACGCCGAGTTCGAAGAAGTAAAAGACCACAAGTAATGGCTTGTTGGTCGGCCGGTTGACTGCCTTTGGGCGGTGACTGGTAGGATGTCGCCGCGCGGGAGCTTGCTCCCGCGTTGGCGTGTCTGGAGTTAGCGAAATTTTGACGGCGTACAAGCTCCGTTTGTGCGCTGGCGGTCGGGTCGGAGAAGCTCCTGCTTTCCGGCTGTGATGACCGCAATGGTCGGCCCGCAACCGGGTTGGCTTTCTAAGACCAGGATCGTTGAATTGACGTGAGTTGGGTCCGGGCCTGTATTGGGGCTCAGCGAGTTTGGCAGAGCTCAGGAGGGTTTGCCGGACGTCCTTAAGAGTGCAAAGACTTATGGCAAAGCGTGACTATTACGAAGTGTTGGGTGTGGAGCGTGGCTCCAGCGATGCGGAGCTGAAAAAGGCTTACCGTCGTTTGGCGATGAAGCATCACCCGGACCGTAATCCCGGCGACAAAGCGTCGGAAGACATGTTCAAGGAGGCCAACGAGGCCTACGAAGTACTGTCCGATTCCAGCAAGCGTGCCGCGTATGACCAGTACGGCCACGCTGGTGTCGACCCGAGCATGGGTGGCGGGGGTGCCGGCTTCGGCGGGCAGAACTTCTCCGATATCTTCGGTGACGTGTTCAGTGATTTCTTCGGTGGCGGTCGCGGCGGTTCCCGTGGCGGTGCGCAACGCGGCAGCGACCTGCGTTACACCCTGGAGTTGAACCTGGAAGAGGCGGTGCGTGGCACCACGGTGAATATCCGTGTGCCGACACTGGTCAACTGCAAGCCATGCGATGGTTCGGGCGCCAAGAAGGGGTCTTCCCCTGTCACTTGTCCGACCTGTGGCGGTATTGGTCAGGTGCGCATGCAGCAGGGTTTCTTCTCGGTGCAGCAGACCTGCCCGCGCTGCCATGGCCAGGGCAAGATCATTTCCGATCCGTGCGATTCGTGCCACGGCGAAGGTCGGGTCGAAGAGTACAAGACGCTGTCGGTGAAAGTGCCGGCAGGTGTCGATACCGGCGACCGTATTCGTCTGTCCGGCGAAGGCGAGGCGGGGACCCAGGGTGGCCCGACTGGCGACCTGTATGTGGTGATCAATGTGCGTGAGCACGCGATCTTCCAGCGCGACGGCAAGCACCTGTTCTGTGAAGTGCCCATCAGCTTCGTAGATGCGGCGTTGGGTGGCGAGCTGGAGATTCCGACCCTGGATGGTCGGGTCAAGCTGAAGATTCCCGAAGGAACTCAGACCGGCAAGCAGTTCCGGATTCGTGGCAAGGGCGTTGCTCCCGTGCGTGGCGGCGGTGCCGGCGACCTGATGTGCCGGGTTGCGGTGGAGACGCCAGTGAACCTGAGTCGTCGTCAGCGCGAGCTGCTGGAAGAGTTGCGTGGTTCGCTGGACGACGACAATTCTCACTCGCCGAAAACTACCGGCTGGTTCGAGGGCGTCAAGCGCTTCTTCGGCGACCTGTAAGGAGTAACGCATGCGACGTATAGCAGTGATGGGCGCCGCTGGGCGCATGGGCAAGACCCTGGTCGAGGCCGTGCAACTGCGTTCGCCGCTCTCCGGGCTGACCGCGGCGATCGTGCGTCCGGGCAGTTCTCTGGTGGGGGCGGATGCGGGTGAGCTGGCATCCCTGGGGCGTCTTGGCGTGCCGATGTCCGACAGCCTGGAGAAGGTGGTTGATGAGTTCGATGTACTGATCGACTTCACCTTGCCGGAAGTGATGCTCAAGAACTTGGCGTTCTGCCGCAAGGCAGGCAAGGCCATGGTGATCGGTACCACCGGCCTGGGTGCCAGGGAAAAGCAATTGCTGGCCGAGGCGGGCAAGGAGATTCCGATCGTCTTCGCTGCCAACTTCAGTGTTGGGGTCAACCTGTCGCTGAAGCTGCTGGATATGGCGGCTCGGGTGCTGGGTGATGATGCGGATATCGAGATCATCGAGGCGCATCACCGACACAAGATCGATGCGCCATCGGGCACCGCCCTGCGCATGGGTGAGGTGATCGCCAGCGCTCTGGGGCGCGATCTGCAGCAGGTCGCGGTGTATGGTCGTGAAGGCCATACCGGCGCCCGTGAGCGTGAAACCATCGGCTTCGCCACGGTTCGTGGTGGCGATGTGGTGGGGGATCACACCGTGCTGTTTGCCACTGAGGGCGAGCGCCTGGAGATTACCCACAAGGCCTCCAGTCGCATGACCTTCGCCAAGGGCGCGGTGCGTGCCGCGCTGTGGCTGGACGGGCGCGAGGCCGGCCTATACGACATGCAGGATGTGCTGGATCTGCGTTGAGATGCATCTGAAGTGGGGTTGAGGCTGTCCTTCAACCCCACTTCGTACCGCTAGGCGATGTTCTGTCGCATTCCTCTGCCTTTAGGGCTCATTAGCGGTGGACCGAAAAAGCCTTTTTCTGTAAGCTACAGCTTTAGTGTGTCCACTAAAAGCGCGCAGATAATTCGACGAAGAAGCGGGGTGACGTGTCTATACGTCATTCCGCTTTTTTGCAACCTGCGATCGCCCTTTCAGGCTCTATTTACGGGAGGTCTTCTTGACTAAGCCAGCCATACTCGCCCTTGCTGATGGCAGCATTTTTCGTGGCGAAGCCATTGGAGCCGACGGTCAAACCGTTGGTGAGGTGGTGTTCAACACCGCAATGACCGGCTATCAGGAAATCCTTACCGATCCTTCCTACGCCCAGCAGATCGTTACCCTGACTTACCCTCACATCGGCAACACCGGCACCACGCCGGAAGATGCCGAGTCCGACCGCGTCTGGTCGGCCGGCCTGGTCATCCGTGACCTGCCGCTGGTAGCCAGCAACTGGCGTAACACTCTGTCCCTGTCCGATTACCTGAAAGCCAACAACGTGGTGGCGATCGCTGGTATCGACACCCGTCGCCTGACCCGCATCCTGCGTGAGAAAGGTGCACAGAACGGCTGCATCATGGCCGGTGACAACATTTCCGAAGAAGCGGCGATCGCTGCAGCGCGCGGCTTCCCTGGCCTCAAAGGCATGGACCTGGCGAAAGTCGTCAGCACCAAGGAAAGCTACGAGTGGCGTTCGACTGTCTGGGATCTGAAGACCGACAGCCACGCCACCATCGAGGCTTCCGAGCTGCCGTATCACGTGGTTGCCTACGACTACGGGGTCAAGCTGAATATCCTGCGCATGCTGGTGGAGCGCGGTTGCCGCGTCACCGTGGTGCCTGCCCAGACCCCAGCGAGCGATGTGCTGGCTCTCAAGCCTGACGGTGTGTTCCTGTCCAACGGCCCAGGTGACCCCGAGCCTTGCGACTACGCCATCAAGGCGATCAAGGAAATCCTCGAAACCGAGATTCCGGTGTTCGGCATCTGCCTGGGTCACCAACTGCTGGCCCTGGCCTCTGGTGCCAAGACCCTGAAAATGGGCCACGGCCACCACGGTGCCAACCACCCGGTGCAGGATCTGGACAGCGGCGTGGTCATGATCACCAGCCAGAACCACGGTTTTGCGGTGGATGAAGCTACGCTGCCGGGCAACGTCCGGGCGATCCACAAGTCGCTGTTCGACGGCACCCTGCAGGGTATCGAGCGTACCGACAAGAGCGCGTTCAGCTTCCAGGGCCACCCGGAAGCCAGCCCGGGCCCGAACGATGTCGCGCCGCTGTTCGACCGCTTCATCAACGAGATGGCCAAGCGACGCTAAACGCTCGCCTTGAAAGTGTAGCGAGCAGCGCTTGAGGGCGGCCCCGGCAAATCCGGCGGAACCCCTCGGGCGCCTCAGAGAATGTTCAAGACGGCTTGCCGACTGACCTGCGGATTTGAGTGACAACCCATGCCAAAACGTACAGACATTAAAAGCATCCTGATTCTTGGCGCTGGCCCGATCGTGATCGGCCAAGCCTGCGAATTCGACTACTCCGGCGCCCAGGCTTGCAAGGCCCTGCGCGAAGAGGGTTACCGGGTCATCCTGGTGAACTCCAACCCGGCCACCATCATGACCGACCCGGCCATGGCCGACGCCACCTACATCGAGCCGATCAAGTGGCAGACCGTTGCCAAGATCATCGAGAAAGAGCGTCCGGACGCGCTGCTGCCGACCATGGGCGGCCAGACTGCGCTGAACTGCGCCCTGGACCTGGAGCGTGAAGGCGTCCTGGAGAAGTTCGGCGTAGAGATGATCGGCGCCAACGCCGACACCATCGACAAGGCTGAAGACCGTTCGCGCTTCGACGCTGCCATGAAGTCCATCGGCCTGGCGTGCCCGCGTTCCGGTATTGCCCACAGCATGGAAGAGGCCAATGCGGTCCTCGACAAGCTGGGCTTCCCTTGCATCATCCGTCCATCCTTCACCATGGGTGGCACCGGTGGTGGCATCGCCTACAACCGCGAAGAGTTCGAAGAAATCTGCGCCCGCGGTCTGGACCTGTCGCCGACCAAGGAACTGCTGATCGACGAATCCCTGATCGGCTGGAAAGAGTACGAGATGGAGGTGGTCCGCGATAAGAAGGACAACTGCATCATCGTCTGCTCCATCGAGAACTTCGACCCGATGGGCGTGCACACCGGTGACTCCATCACCGTGGCTCCGGCACAGACCCTGACCGACAAGGAATACCAGATCCTGCGTAACGCCTCCCTGGCGGTGCTGCGCGAGATCGGTGTGGAAACTGGCGGTTCCAACGTGCAGTTCGGTATCTGCCCGAACACAGGCCGCATGGTCGTGATCGAGATGAACCCGCGGGTATCCCGTTCCTCGGCGCTGGCTTCGAAAGCCACCGGTTTCCCGATCGCCAAGGTCGCGGCCAAGCTGGCTGTCGGCTACACCCTGGACGAGCTGTCCAACGATATTACCGGCGGCAAGACCCCGGCGTCCTTCGAGCCGTCCATCGACTACGTCGTGACCAAGCTGCCACGCTTCGCCTTCGAGAAGTTCTCCAAGGCCGACGCGCGCCTGACCACCCAGATGAAGTCGGTGGGTGAGGTCATGGCCATCGGTCGGACCTTCCAGGAATCCCTGCAGAAAGCCCTGCGCGGTCTGGAAGTGGGCGTTTGCGGCCTGGATCCCAAGCTCGACCTGAGCAATCCGGAAAGCATGAACGTGCTCAAGCGCGAGCTGACCGTGCCCGGCGCCGAGCGTATCTGGTACGTGGCTGATGCCTTCCGTGCCGGCATGACCGTCGAGCAGATCTTCGGCATGAACATGATCGATCCTTGGTTCCTGGTGCAGATCGAAGACCTGATCAAGGAAGAAGAGAAGGTCAAGACCCTGGGCCTGTCGGCCATCGACCGCGACCTGATGTTCCGCCTCAAGCGCAAAGGCTTCTCCGACCAGCGTCTGGCCAAGCTGCTGGGCGTGACCGAGAAGAACCTGCGCACACATCGTCAGAAGCTGGAAGTGTTCCCGGTCTACAAGCGCGTCGACACCTGCGCCGCCGAGTTCGCCACCGACACCGCGTACCTGTACTCGACTTATGAAGAAGAGTGCGAAGCCGCACCTTCGACCCGTGACAAGATCATGATTCTGGGCGGTGGTCCAAACCGTATCGGCCAGGGCATCGAGTTCGACTACTGCTGCGTACACGCCGCCCTGGCGCTGCGCGACGATGGTTACGAAACCATCATGGTCAACTGCAACCCGGAAACCGTTTCTACCGACTACGACACTTCGGATCGCCTGTACTTCGAACCGGTGACCCTGGAAGACGTGCTGGAAATTGTCCGTGTCGAGAAGCCAAAAGGCGTGATCGTGCAGTACGGCGGCCAGACTCCGCTGAAACTGGCTCGTGCCCTGGAAGCCGCCGGCGTGCCGATCATCGGCACCAGCCCAGACGCTATCGACCGCGCCGAAGACCGTGAGCGCTTCCAGCAGATGGTCGAACGCCTGAACCTGCGTCAGCCACCAAACGCTACCGTGCGCAGCGAAGACGAAGCGATTCGTGCCGCCGCCAAGATCGGTTACCCGCTGGTGGTGCGTCCGTCCTACGTGCTGGGCGGCCGGGCGATGGAAATCGTCTACGAGGAAGATGAGCTCAAGCGCTACCTGCGAGAAGCAGTGCAAGTGTCCAACGACAGCCCGGTGCTGCTGGACCACTTCCTCAACTGCGCCATTGAAATGGACGTGGATGCGGTCTGCGACGGCACCGACGTAGTGATCGGCGCCATCATGCAGCACATCGAGCAGGCTGGCGTTCACTCCGGTGACTCTGCGTGCTCGCTGCCGCCGTACTCGCTGCCGGCGCACATCCAGGACGAGATGCGCGAACAGGTCAAGAAAATGGCCCTGGAACTGGGTGTGGTTGGCCTGATGAACGTGCAGCTGGCCCTGCAAGGCGATCAGATCTACGTCATCGAAGTGAACCCGCGCGCTTCCCGGACCGTGCCGTTCGTTTCCAAGTGCATCGGTGTCTCCCTGGCGATGATCGCTGCTCGTGTGATGGCTGGTAAGACCCTGAAAGAGCTGGGCTTCACCAAGGAAATCATTCCGAACTTCTACAGCGTCAAGGAAGCGGTATTCCCGTTTGCCAAGTTCCCGGGCGTCGACCCGATCCTCGGCCCAGAGATGAAGTCCACCGGTGAAGTGATGGGCGTGGGCGACACCTTCGGCGAAGCCTTTGCCAAGGCCCAGATGGGTGCCAGCGAAGTGCTGCCGACCGGCGGTACTGCGTTCATCAGCGTGCGCGACGATGACAAGCCTCTGGTTGCAGGCGTGGCCCGTGATCTGATCAACTTGGGCTTCGAAGTGGTCGCTACTGCGGGCACCGCCAAGCTGATCGAGGCGGCCGGCCTGAAGGTGCGTCGTGTGAACAAGGTGACTGAAGGTCGTCCGCATGTGGTCGATATGATCAAGAACGACGAAGTCACTCTGATCATCAACACCACTGAAGGCCGTCAGTCGATTGCTGACTCTTATTCCATTCGTCGTAACGCCTTGCAGCACAAGATCTACTGCACCACCACCATTGCTGCTGGCGAAGCTATCTGTGAAGCGTTGAAGTTCGGTCCGGAAAAGACCGTGCGTCGCTTGCAGGATCTACACGCAGGATTGAAGGCATGAATAAATACCCAATGACCGTCCAGGGCGCGCGCGCCCTGGAAGAAGAGCATGCTCACCTGACCAAGGTCGTGCGTCCGAAGCTCAGCCAGGACATCGGTACGGCCCGCGAGTTGGGTGACCTGAAGGAAAACGCCGAATACCATGCCGCTCGCGAACAGCAGGGCATGGTAGAAGCGCGGATCCGCGATATTGAAGGCCGCCTGCAGAACTCGGTGGTCATCGATGTCACGACCATTCCCCATACCGGCAAGGTGATCTTTGGCACCACGGTAGAAATCGCCAACGTCGAAACTGACGAAAGCGTCACCTACCAGATCGTGGGTGAGGACGAGGCTGACATCAAACTCGGTAAAATTTCCGTCGGCTCGCCGATCGCTCGCGCCTTGATTGCCAAGGAAGAGGGGGATGTGGTGGCGGTCAAAACGCCTGGTGGCGTTATCGAGTACGAGATTGTCGAAGTCCGTCACATCTGAAAGAAGGCGCCCGCTGCACGCGGGCGCCATGCTTTGGCAGCTGGCCCAGATGTTGTGGGTCGGCGGCTTGTGGTTGTTGCATCTCGGCTTGCTGCCCGCCCTGGGGCAGATTGGCCTTGCCCCCTTGCTGATCGAAGAAATCTCGTCACTGCTCAGTGCGTTGCTGGTAGGTTTTTCAGCGGCGTGCCTGGTCCTGCAGATACTGGTATTGATCCAGTCCGAAGGGCTGAGGAGCTTGTGGCGGGATATTCGGGGGCAACTGCTATTGATGGCGATGTATGCGTGTGCGATGTATTTCGTCGTACGCATCTTGTTGCCGGAAGCTCAGCGCTGGCAGTTGTTCAGCTATCTGGTCCTGGGTTTTTCCGGGCTGGTACTGGTGTTGCAGCCAGTGCCGGGATGGGGTGGCAGGGTGCGCCAGGCACACCCTTGACCCGAGTCGACGTCAGTGGAAACGATGGACGTTCGACAATTGCTTGTTTACCTTGGCGTTCTTGCGGTAGATCAGCGCCATCTTGCCGATGACCTGCACCAGATCCGCTTTGCCGGCCTTGCACAATTGGGCAATGGCCTCCAGGCGCGACTCGCGCTCGAGGATGTTGAGCTTGATCTTGATCAGCTCGTGATCGCTCAAGGCGCGTTCAAGTTCGGCTAATACACCTTCGGTCAAACCGTTGTCAGCCACAGTCAATACTGGTTTCAGATGGTGGCCAATGGATTTGTACTGTTTCTTCTGCTCTTGAGTGAGCGGCATAATCTGACCCCTGCGTCTGATCTTGTAAAAAGCGGCGGCCAGTTTACCCGAGCGAGTCCGGGACCGCCCAGTTAATCACGACCCGTTTTATTTTGAGGTGGCCCGTGGCCCGTTCCAAAACTAGCCATAACTGGCTGAAAGAGCACTTCAACGACCCATTCGTCAAAATGGCGCAAAAAGATGGGTACCGTTCCCGTGCCAGCTACAAACTGCTGGAGATTCAGGAAAAGGACCGCCTTATCCGTCCTGGCATGAGTGTGATCGACCTGGGGGCCGCCCCGGGTGGCTGGTCGCAGGTGACCAGTCGTCTGATTGGTGGCCAGGGGCGCCTGATTGCCTCGGACATCCTGGAAATGGACAGCATTCCCGATGTGACCTTTATTCAAGGGGACTTCACTGAGGATGCAGTACTGGCGCAGATCCTCGAGGCGGTCGGAAATTCTGAAGTTGACCTTGTGATTTCCGATATGGCCCCCAATATGAGTGGGTTAGCAGCCGTGGATATGCCGCGAGCGATGTTCCTGTGCGAGTTGGCGCTGGATCTTGCTGGTCGGGTCTTGCGTCCAGGTGGTGATTTTCTGATCAAGATCTTCCAGGGTGAAGGCTTCGATGAGTACCACAAGAGCGTGCGGCAGATGTTCGAGAAAGTGCAGATGCGCAAACCGTCATCATCCCGTGACCGTTCTCGGGAGCAATACCTGCTGGGGCGCGGCTTCCGTGGTCGTAGTGAGTAAGTAAGAGTTTTGACTGGGGTGATAGGATTTTCGTATTTCGCCCCGTCAGATTAGGCGCATATTGTGTAGTCTAAGTTTCACATAGGGTTACAGACAGCGCCTGCCAGAGCTGTAGGTAATGTAGTAAGTTAGGCCGGTGAATATCATGCGAAGCGCGCGCCAGTAGCGGAGCTTGCTTCAGAGGGTAGTTAATTGAACGACATGGCAAAGAATCTGATCCTGTGGTTGATCATCGCCGCCGTCCTGGTGACGGTGATGAACAACTTCTCCAGCCCTAACGAGCCGCAGACCCTCAACTATTCCGACTTCATCCAGCAAGTTAAGGATGGCAAGGTCGAGCGCGTAGCGGTTGATGGCTACGTGATTACCGGCAAGCGCAACGATGGCGACAGCTTCAAGACCATTCGTCCTGCCATTCAGGACAATGGCCTGATCGGCGACCTGGTGGACAACCACGTGGTGGTCGAAGGCAAGCAGCCTGAACAGCAAAGCATCTGGACTCAACTGCTGGTGGCCAGCTTCCCGATCCTGGTGATCATCGCGGTGTTCATGTTCTTCATGCGCCAGATGCAGGGTGGTGCCGGAGGCAAGGGCGGGCCGATGAGTTTCGGCAAGAGCAAGGCGCGCTTACTGTCTGAAGATCAGGTGAAAACTACCTTGGCTGACGTTGCCGGTTGCGACGAGGCCAAGGAAGAAGTAGGTGAGTTGGTTGAATTCCTCCGTGACCCAGGCAAGTTCCAGCGTCTGGGCGGTCGTATTCCTCGCGGCGTGTTGATGGTGGGCCCACCAGGTACCGGTAAGACGTTGCTGGCCAAAGCCATCGCTGGTGAAGCCAAGGTGCCTTTCTTCACCATTTCCGGTTCCGACTTCGTCGAGATGTTCGTCGGTGTGGGTGCCAGCCGCGTCCGTGACATGTTCGAGCAAGCCAAGAAGCATGCTCCTTGCATCATCTTCATCGACGAGATCGACGCCGTCGGTCGTCACCGTGGCGCCGGCATGGGCGGCGGTCATGATGAGCGTGAGCAGACCCTCAACCAGTTGCTGGTTGAGATGGATGGCTTCGAAATGAACGACGGCATCATCGTGATCGCCGCGACCAACCGTCCTGACGTACTGGACCCGGCCTTGCTGCGTCCGGGCCGTTTCGACCGTCAGGTCGTGGTTGGCCTGCCGGACATTCGCGGTCGCGAACAGATTCTCAAGGTGCACATGCGTAAAGTGCCAATGGGCGACGACGTCGCACCTGCGGTAATCGCCCGCGGTACCCCGGGTTTCTCCGGTGCCGACCTGGCGAACCTGGTCAACGAGGCCTCGCTGTTTGCGGCGCGTACCGGCAAGCGCATCGTTGAAATGAAGGAATTCGAACTGGCCAAGGACAAGATCATGATGGGCGCGGAGCGCAAATCCATGGTCATGTCCGAAAAAGAGAAGCAGAACACGGCTTATCACGAAGCTGGCCACGCCATTGTTGGTCGTGTCGTGCCCGAGCATGACCCGGTCTACAAGGTGTCGATCATTCCTCGCGGCCGGGCCTTGGGTGTCACCATGTTCCTGCCGGAAGAAGATCGTTACAGCCTCTCCAAGCGTGCCTTGATCAGCCAGATCTGCTCGCTCTACGGCGGTCGTATCGCTGAAGAAATGACCCTTGGCTTCGACGGCGTGACCACCGGCGCCTCCAACGACATCATGCGTGCCAGCCAGATCGCGCGGAACATGGTGACCAAATGGGGTCTTTCCGAGAAGCTTGGTCCGCTGATGTATGCCGAAGAAGAGGGTGAGGTGTTCCTGGGGCGCAGCGCGGGTAGCCAGCATGCGAGCCTGTCTGCGGAAACGGCGAAACTGATCGACTCCGAGGTGCGCAGCATCATCGATCAGTGCTACGGCACCGCCAAGCAGATCCTGACGGACAACCGCGACAAGCTGGACGCCATGGCAGACGCCCTGATGAAGTACGAAACCATCGACGCCGATCAGATCGACGACATCATGGCAGGGCGTACTCCACGCGAACCTCGTGATTGGGAGGGCGGCTCGGGTACTCCTCCTCCAGTAGTGCAGAATGAGCGTCCGGAAACACCCATTGGCGGCCCAGCAGCCGACCACTAAGGTTTTAAATGACTTCTGTTCCTTCCTCCACCCGGTTGCCTTGCGGCAACCGGGTTCTTGATTTGGCCCATGCACATGTCATGGGCATCTTGAATGTAACTCCCGACTCCTTCTCTGATGGTGGCCGCTTCAGCCAGCTTGATCTGGCTTTGCAGCATGCCGAGGCCATGGTTGCGGCCGGTGCTACGCTGATTGATGTCGGTGGCGAATCCACTCGCCCGGGTGCCCGTGCGGTATCGCCGCTGGAGGAGTTGGAGCGAGTCGCGCCTGTGGTCGAGCGCATCCACCGTGAGTTGGATGTGATCATTTCTGTTGATACCTCGACACCGGCGGTGATGCGTGAAACCGCTCGCCTCGGCGCAGGGCTGATCAATGACGTTCGTTCATTGCGCCGGGAGGGTGCCCTGGATGCGGCGGCGGCCACTGGCTTGCCGGTGTGTCTGATGCACATGCTGGGTGAGCCCGGTGATATGCAGGACAACCCGCATTATCAGGACGTGACCCGAGAGGTTGCCGAGTTCCTGGTTGAGCGCATGGCCCAGTGTGCGTCAGTGGGCATCGGTCCAGAGCGGATTGTGCTCGATCCGGGCTTTGGCTTTGCCAAGACCCTGCAACACAACCTGAGCCTGTTCAAGCATATGGATGCCTTGCATGCCCTTGGGCGCCCGTTGTTGGTTGGGGTGTCGCGCAAGAGCATGATTGGCCAGGCCTTGAATCGCCCCGTAGGTGAGCGATTGCACGGCAGTCTGGCGCTAGCGGCCCTGGCAGTGGCCAAGGGCGCGAAAATTATCCGTGTCCATGATGTCGCCGAGACCGTGGATGTGGTGCGAATGATTGCGGCAGTGGAATCCGCCGAATAAGAATGATGGAGTACTTATGACTAAAAAATACTTTGGCACCGACGGCATCCGCGGCCGTGTAGGCGAATTCCCTATCACTCCTGATTTCATGCTCAAGCTCGGCTGGGCCGCCGGCATGGCATTTCGCAGCATGGGCGCCTGCCGCGTGCTGGTGGGCAAGGACACACGTATCTCCGGGTACATGTTCGAGTCTGCACTGGAGGCCGGGTTGTCTGCAGCCGGTGCCGATGTGATGCTCCTGGGACCGATGCCGACTCCGGCCATTGCTTACCTGACGCGTACCTTCCATGCGGAGGCGGGCATCGTTATCAGTGCCTCGCACAATCCTCATGATGACAACGGCATCAAGTTCTTCTCGGGTGAGGGCACCAAACTGCCTGACGAGGTCGAGCTGATGATCGAGGAGTTGCTGGATGCGCCGATGACCGTGGTGGAGTCGAGCAAGCTCGGCAAGGTGTCGCGGATCAACGACGCTTCAGGGCGTTATATCGAATTCTGCAAAAGCAGCGTGCCTTCCAGCACCAGCTTCGCTGGTTTGAAAGTTGTTCTCGACTGCGCTCATGGTGCGACCTACAAGGTGGCGCCAAGCGTGTTCCGCGAGTTGGGGGCGCAGGTCACTGTGCTGTCCGCGCAACCCAATGGCTTGAACATCAACGAAAACTGCGGCTCGACCCACATGGGCCAATTGCAGGCGGCTGTCCTGGCCGAGCATGCGGACCTGGGGATCGCCTTTGATGGTGATGGTGACCGGGTGCTGATGGTCGATCAGACTGGTGCGATCGTGGATGGTGATGAGCTGCTGTTCATCATCGCTCGCGACCTGCATGAGCGTGACAAGCTGCAAGGCGGCGTGGTCGGAACGCTCATGAGCAACCTGGGACTGGAGCTGGCCCTGGCGGACTTGGGTATCCCCTTTGTCCGGGCCAACGTCGGTGACCGTTATGTGATCGCCGAGCTGCTGGAGCGCAATTGGCTGGTAGGTGGTGAAAACTCCGGGCACATCGTGTGCTTCCGTCATGCTACTACCGGGGATGCGATCATTGCCGCGCTGCAGGTGCTGATGGCGCTCAAGGCTCGTGGTGAAAGCCTGGCCCAGTCCCGTCAGGGGCTGCGCAAGTGTCCTCAGGTGCTGGTCAATGTGCGCTTTGGCGGCGGTGAGAACCCGGTCGAGCATCCTGCGGTGAAAGAGGCTTGCGAGCGTGTCACGGCCGCTATGGCTGGGCGTGGTCGGGTTCTGTTGCGCAAGTCGGGTACCGAGCCTCTGGTGCGCGTGATGGTTGAAGGCGACGACGAAGCTCAGGTTCGCGCTTACGCCGAAGAGCTGGCGAAACTGGTTGCTGAAGTTTCTGCCTGATTTCGGCTTGCCAGTGTTGTTTTGGTTGGGTAACATCTGCGCCCACTTTGACCGACGAGGTACAGCATGCGTCGCCCTATGGTAGCTGGTAACTGGAAGATGCACGGTACCCGCGCCAGCGTCGCTGAGCTGATCAACGGCCTTCGTCATCTGGCCTTGCCAAGCGGTGTTGATGTCGCGGTATTCCCGCCTTGCTTGCATATCAATCAAGTGATTGATGGCTTGAAGGGTAAGTCGATTCAGGTCGGCGCGCAGAACTCTGCGGTGGAGTCCATGCAAGGTGCATTGACGGGCGAGATCGCCCCGAGTCAGTTGGTGGATGCAGGTTGTTCCCTGGTGCTGGTTGGGCACTCCGAGCGCCGCCTGATCATGGGTGAGCGTGACGCGACTCTCAATCGTAAGTTCGCAGCGGCGCAGGCCTGTGGCTTGAAGCCGGTTCTGTGTGTAGGGGAGACCCTCGAGCAGCGCGAAGCCGGGAAGACTCTAGAGGTTGTCGGGCGTCAGCTGGGCAGCATCATCGAAGAGTTGGGTGTTGGTGCGTTCGCCAATGCTGTTATCGCTTACGAGCCGGTCTGGGCCATTGGTACCGGGCTGACTGCGACACCGCAACAGGCGCAGGATGTGCACGCAGCTATCCGCGCGCAGTTGGCGGCAGAAAATTCTGAAGTGGCACGAGGTGTGCGGCTTCTATACGGCGGCAGCGTGAAGGCGGCCAATGCGGTCGAACTGTTCGGCATGCCGGATATCGATGGGGGGCTCATTGGTGGAGCTTCCCTGAATGCAGATGAGTTCGGTGCGATCTGTCGCGCCGCGGGAAACTGAAAAAATGCTGGAAACAGTCGTAGTCGTTTTTCATCTGCTGGGTGCCCTGGGCGTAGTTGCTCTGGTTTTGCTGCAGCAGGGTAAAGGTGCGGATGCTGGCGCGTCTTTCGGTGCAGGTGCTTCAAATACTGTGTTCGGAAGCCAAGGTTCCTCTACCTTTCTTAGTAAGTTTACTGCTATACTTGCCGCCGGTTTCTTCATAACCAGCTTGGGGTTAGGTTACTTTGCTAAAGAGAAAGCTCACCAGCTGACTCAAGTAGGTTTGCCAGATCCAGCAGTGCTTGAAGTACCAAAGCAAAAACCGGCTTCTGATGATGTCCCGGTGCTCCAAGAGCAAAAGTCGGCCAACAGCGCGACTGACGTACCTCCAGCTCCAGAGCAGAAGTAAGAAGAGTTTCACGCAGTAACGTAGTCTATGCCGAGGTGGTGGAATTGGTAGACACGCAACCTTGAGGTGGTTGTGCCCATAGGGTGTAGGGGTTCGAGTCCCCTTCTCGGTACCAATTATCAGGAGAGCCCGCTGTTGCGGGCTTTCTTGTAGGTGGAAGGTTACATTGACCCAAAAAGGGATCAGTCGTATACTTCCGCCCCAGCTTTGTCGCGGGGTGGAGCAGTCTGGTAGCTCGTCGGGCTCATAACCCGAAGGTCGTCGGTTCAAATCCGGCCCCCGCAACCAGTTTTAGCGGAGCCCCTTTTCAGGGGCTTTTTGTTAGCTGGACACTTTACAACGCCGCTATTCAACGGCGTTTCCGGGATGGGCGCTTCGCCCATTTTTTATTTGCACAAGCATGCACGAGGGGGTTCAGGTGTCGAGCAAGCTAGAACAGTTGCAGGCCTTGTTGGCCCCGGTGGTCGTGGCCCTTGGCTATGAATGCTGGGGTATTGAGTTTTCGGCTCAGGGTCGCCACTCATTGTTGCGCGTTTATATCGATAAAGAAGGCGGCGTGCTGGTGGACGATTGCGCCATCGTCAGCCGTCAGATCAGTGGTGTTCTCGACGTAGAAGATCCGATCTCCGTTGAATACACCCTTGAAGTTTCCTCTCCTGGCATGGAACGCCCACTGTTCACTCTTGAACAGTTTGCCAAGTATGTCGGTGAGCAAGTGAAGATCAAACTGCGCTCGCCCTTCGAAGGTCGGCGTAATTTTCAGGGCCTTCTCCGCGGGGTGGAGGAACAGGATGTCGTGGTGCAAGTGGATGACCATGAGTTCCTGTTGCCGATCGATATGATCGACAAGGCCAACATAATTCCCAGTTTTGACTGAGACGCGGATCCCGCGGATCCAATGGCTTGCGAAAGGCGAGGCGTACGATGAGCAAAGAAGTACTGCTGGTTGTTGAGTCGGTATCCAATGAAAAGGGTGTACCGGCAAGCGTAATTTTTGAAGCGCTGGAGCTGGCCCTGGCCACTGCTACCAAGAAGCGTTTTGAGGACGAAGTAGACCTGCGTGTGGAAATCAATCGCCACACCGGTTCCTACGAAACTTTCCGTCGCTGGACGGTGGTCGAAGAAGCCGACCTGGATGATCCAGCGGTCGAGACCTGGTTGAGCAAGGCTCGCGAAACCCATCCCGACGCCAAAGTCGGTGATGTGATCGAAGAAAAGATCGAATCCATCGAGTTCGGCCGCATCGCTGCCCAGACCGCCAAGCAGGTCATCGTGCAGAAGGTTCGCGAAGCCGAGCGCGCACAGGTAGTTGATGCCTATCGCGAGCGCCTGGGGGAAATCATCTCCGGCACCGTGAAAAAAGTGACACGTGACAACGTGATCGTCGACCTGGGTAACAACGCCGAGGCGTTGCTGGCCCGTGAAGACATCATCTCCCGTGAGACTTTCCGGGTTGGCGTGCGCCTGCGCGCGCTGCTCAAGGAAATCCGCACCGAGAACCGCGGCCCGCAGCTGATCCTGTCGCGTACCGCGCCGGAAATGCTGATCGAGCTGTTCCGTATCGAAGTGCCGGAAATTGCCGAAGGCCTGATCGAAGTAATGGCCGCCTCCCGTGATCCGGGTTCGCGGGCCAAGATCGCAGTTCGCTCCAAGGACAAGCGCATCGACCCGCAGGGCGCGTGCATTGGTATGCGCGGTTCGCGCGTCCAGGCCGTTTCCGGTGAGTTGGGTGGCGAGCGTGTGGATATCGTCCTGTGGGATGAGAACCCGGCGCAGTTCGTGATCAACGCCATGTCGCCGGCCGAAGTCGCGGCAATTATCGTCGACGAAGATGCCCATGCCATGGACATCGCCGTTGGCGCAGACAATCTGGCTCAAGCCATCGGTCGTGGTGGTCAGAACGTGCGTCTGGCCAGCCAACTGACTGGCTGGACCCTGAACGTGATGACCGAATCGGACATCCAGGCCAAGCAGCAAGCAGAAACCGGCGACATCCTGCGCAATTTCATCGACGAGCTGGAAGTCGATGAAGAACTGGCACAGGTTCTGGTTGATGAAGGCTTCACCAGCCTGGAAGAGATTGCCTACGTACCGCTGGAAGAAATGCTCAACATCGACGGCTTTGACGAAGACATCGTCAACGAGCTTCGCGCTCGGGCCAAGGATCGCTTGTTGACTAAAGCCATCGCTACTGAGGAAAAGCTGGCAGACGCCCATCCGGCCGAAGACCTGCTCTCGCTTGAGGGTATGGACAAGGATTTGGCGATGGAACTGGCGGTGCGCGGCGTAATTACCCGCGAAGACCTGGCCGAGCAGTCTATTGACGACCTGCTCGACATCGACGGCATTGACGATGATCGTGCCGGCAAGTTGATCATGGCCGCCCGAGCCCACTGGTTCGAGTAATTAGGCGCGGCCTGAGGAGAGAAGTGCATGACGCAAGTCACGGTGAAACAACTGGCCGATGAGGTCAAAACACCGGTAGAGCGCCTGCTGCAGCAGATGCGTGAGGCAGGTCTGCCGCACACCGCCGCCGAGGAACATGTGAGCGACAGTGAGAAGCAGTCGTTGCTGACTCACCTGAAAAGCAGCCACAAGGCGAAAGTGGAAGAACCACGCAAAATTACTTTGCAGCGCAAGACCACCAGCACCCTGCGGGTTGCTGGCAGCAAGAGCATCAGCGTTGAAGTGCGCAAGAAGAAAGTCTTCGTACAGCGCAGCCCGGAAGAAATCGAAGCCGAGCGTCAACGCGAACTGGAAGAACGTCGCGCAGTAGAAAATGCTGCTCGTCAGAAGGCTGAAGAAGAAGCCAAGCGTCGCGCCGAAGAAGAAGCGCGTCGCCAGCCTGCTCCGGTTGCCGAGCCGGTTGCTGCGCAAGCAGCAGCTCCTGCTCCAGCGCCTGTAGTCGAGCCTGTGCAGGAAGCTCAGGTGGCCACTGCGGCTCCAGCAGCTGACGCGCGCAAGAAAGACGAACAGCGCCGTCCGGACAAGACCCGCAACGACGACAACCGTCGTGGCGGCGATGGCGAGCGCAAAAATGCTCCGCATCGTGCTTCGGTCAAGGAAAAGGCGCCAGCTCCGCGCGTTGCCCCACGTACCACCGACGAAGAAAGCGATGGCTTCCGTCGTGGTGGTCGCGGCAAGGCCAAGCTGAAGAAGCGCAATGCTCACGGTTTCCAGAGCCCAACCGGGCCAGTGGTACGTGACGTGCAGATCGGCGAGACCATCACTGTGGGCGAACTGGCCCAGCAGATGTCGGTCAAGGCTGCCGAAGTCATCAAGTTCATGTTCAAGCTGGGTACTCCAGCCACCATCAACCAGGTTCTGGACCAGGAAACTGCCCAGCTGGTTGCTGAAGAACTGGGCCACAAAGTGACCCTTGTCAGCGACACCGCCCTGGAAGATTCCCTGGCCGAGTCCCTGAAGTTCGAAGGTGAAGCGGTTGCCCGTGCGCCGGTCGTGACCGTAATGGGCCACGTTGACCACGGTAAGACCTCGTTGCTGGACTACATCCGTCGCGCCAAAGTGGCCGCGGGCGAGGCCGGCGGCATCACCCAGCACATCGGTGCCTACCACGTAGAAACCGAGCGCGGCATGGTCACCTTCCTCGACACCCCAGGTCACGCCGCGTTTACCGCCATGCGTGCCCGTGGTGCCAAGGCCACCGACATCGTGATCCTGGTGGTTGCAGCGGACGACGGCGTGATGCCGCAGACCGTTGAAGCCGTTCAGCACGCACAAGCTGCCGGCGTTCCGCTGGTGGTTGCGGTGAACAAGATCGACAAGCCGGGCGCCGACCTGGACCGTATCCGCAGTGAGCTTTCGGTTCACGGCGTGACGTCGGAAGACTGGGGTGGTGATACTCCATTCGTACCGGTTTCCGCGAAAATGGGTACCGGCGTCGACGACCTGCTGGAAGCCGTTCTGCTGCAAGCCGAAGTACTGGAACTCAAGGCGACTCCTTCGGCCCCGGGCCGTGGTGTCGTGGTCGAGTCCCGCCTCGACAAGGGCCGCGGCCCGGTAGCTACCGTGCTGGTTCAGGACGGTACGCTGCGTCAAGGCGACATGGTGCTGGTCGGCTCGAACTATGGCCGCGTTCGCGCCATGCTCGACGAGAACGGCAAGCCAATCAAGGAAGCCGGTCCTTCCATTCCGGTCGAGATCCTCGGCCTGGACGGTACTCCGGACGCTGGCGACGAGATGAGCGTGGTTGCCGACGAGAAGAAAGCTCGTGAAGTGGCTTTGTTCCGTCAAGGCAAGTTCCGCGAGGTCAAGCTGGCCCGTGCTCACGCCGGCAAGCTGGAAAACATCTTCGAAAGCATGGGCCAGGAAGAGAAGAAGACGCTCAACATCGTCCTCAAATCCGACGTCCGTGGTTCGTTGGAAGCTCTGCAAGGCGCTCTGAACGGCCTGGGCAACGACGAAGTGCAAGTGCGCGTAGTGGGTGGCGGCGTCGGTGGTATCACCGAAAGCGACGCCAACCTGGCACTGGCCTCCAACGCTGTACTGTTCGGCTTCAACGTGCGTGCCGATGCCGGCGCACGGAAGATCGTCGAGCAGGAAGGTCTGGATATGCGTTACTACAACGTGATCTACGACATCATCGAAGACGTCAAGAAAGCCCTGACCGGTATGCTGGGCAGCGACGTTCGGGAGAACATCCTGGGTGTTGCCGAAGTTCGCGACGTGTTCCGCTCGCCGAAGTTTGGCGCGATCGCCGGTTGCATGGTCATCGAAGGTGTCGTGCACCGTAACCGTCCAATCCGCGTACTGCGTGAAGACATCGTTATCTTCGAAGGCGAGCTGGAATCCCTGCGCCGCTTCAAGGATGACGCCTCTGAAGTACGTGCCGGCATGGAATGCGGTATCGGCGTGAAGAGCTACAACGACGTCAAAGTCGGCGACAAGATCGAAGTCTTCGAGAAGGTCCAGGTTGCTCGCAGCCTCTAACTCGCGCACTTCAAGAGCCCTGATGGCCGCTCGCATGCAAATGCACGGCGCCCTCGGCGGCCTCTAAACGCAACGCCCGGTCTGGCTTCTGCCAGGCCGGGCGTTTGCCGCTTTCAGACCACACGGGTTTCACCGTGAGGCAGTAACAGGTAACAAGACATGGCAAAAGAATACAGCCGTACCCAACGTATCGGTGATCAGATGCAGCGCGAACTGGCGCAACTGATCCGTCGTGAAGTCAAGGATCCACGCGTCGGCCTGGTGACCATCACCGCCGTGGAAGTCAGCCGCGACGTCGGCCACGCGAAGATCTTCATCACCGTGATGGGCCAGGAAAACGCCGAACAAATTGCCCAGAGCATCAAGGTGCTGAACTCGGCGGCAGGTTTCCTGCGCATGCAATTGGCCAAGGAAATGAAGCTGCGTAGCGTGCCGCAACTGCACTTCCATTACGACGAGAGCGTCGCCCGCGGGGCGCACCTGTCGGCCCTGATCGAGCGTGCCGTGGCTGAAGACAGCCAGCATGGCGACGCGCCTGCCCCTGAAGACGCCAAGGAGTAAGCGGTGGCTCAGGTCAAGCGTATCCGTCGTAACGTCAGCGGCATCATCCTCCTGGACAAGCCGCTGGGCTTCACCTCCAACGCGGCGCTGCAGAAGGTCCGTTGGCTGCTCAACGCCGAGAAGGCCGGCCACACCGGTAGCCTCGACCCCCTGGCCACCGGCGTTTTGCCGCTGTGCTTTGGCGAGGCCACCAAGTTCTCGCAATACCTGCTCGATTCCGACAAGGGTTACGAAACCCTGGCTCAGTTGGGCAAGACCACCACCACCGCGGACGCTGAAGGCGAAGTTTTGCAGACCCGCGAAGTGACCGTTGGTCGTGCCGATATCGAGGCGGTATTGCCGGAATTTCGTGGCGAAATCAAGCAGATACCGCCGATGTACTCGGCCCTCAAGCGCGATGGCCAGCCACTCTACAAACTGGCTCGTGCAGGGGAAGTGGTGGAGCGCGAACCGCGTTCTGTTACTATTGCGCGCTTGGAATTGCTCGCCTTCGAAGGTGACACTGCTCGCCTGGCGGTGGACTGCAGCAAAGGCACCTATATCCGTACCCTGGTGGAAGATATCGGTGAAAAGCTCGGCTGTGGTGCCTACGTTGCAGAACTGCGACGGACCCAGGCCGGACCTTTCAGCCTGGCGCAGACGGTCACCCTGGAAGAGCTTGAAGCCGTGCACGCCGAAGGCGGCAACGAAGCGGTAGATCGCTTCCTGATGCCATCGGACAGCGGGCTGCTGGATTGGCCGCTGCTGCAGTTCTCGGAGCACAGCGCGTTCTACTGGCTCAACGGCCAGCCGGTACGTGCCCCGGATGCACCGAAGTTCGGCATGGTGCGGGTACAGGATCACAACGGTCGCTTCATCGGTATCGGTGAAGTGAGCGAAGACGGGCGCATCGCGCCGCGTCGACTGATTCGGTCAGAATGACCGGACGAGGGTGGCTGTTAACAGGCACGGTCACTACTCATTTATAGATACAGGGATTTGTCCCTGGCCTGTTGAAACTGTTCTTGAACAGTTTCCTGATATAAGGATTGCCCACATGGCACTCAGCGTTGAAGAAAAAGCTCAGATCGTAACCGACTACCAGCAAGCTGTTGGTGACACTGGTTCGCCAGAAGTGCAAGTTGCACTGCTGACCGCCAACATCAACAAACTGCAAGGTCACTTCAAAGCCAACGGTAAAGACCACCACTCCCGTCGTGGCCTGATCCGCATGGTAAACCAGCGTCGTAAGCTGCTGGACTACCTGAAAGGCAAGGACCTGAGCCGTTACAGCACCCTGATCGGTCGTCTGGGTCTGCGTCGCTAATCAGCGATTGCGCTATGAGGTTGGTTGTTTGCCATGCGTCAGCGGTTTTTCCGCCGGCGTATGGCAGGCTTCCAGCCTCAAGTTTTATCTGCTGCACTGTTTTACCTGGACAATAAAGGCTGGGCCGATTCCCCGCATTGCCCAAGAATTTCGCAAGAAGCAAGTTTCCCCAAGAGCCACAAAGAAGGTAGGACACCGTGAACCCGGTAATCAAAAAATTCCAGTTCGGTCAGTCGACCGTAACCCTCGAGACTGGCCGTATCGCCCGTCAGGCCTCCGGCGCAGTATTGGTCACCGTTGACGACGACGTCAGCGTATTGGTGACCGTGGTTGGCGC
Source organism: Pseudomonas sp. JV245A (assembly GCF_032424515.1). Lineage (NCBI taxonomy): Bacteria > Pseudomonadati > Pseudomonadota > Gammaproteobacteria > Pseudomonadales > Pseudomonadaceae > Pseudomonas > Pseudomonas sp. JV245A. Next base: position 27,359 of record NZ_VYKE01000020.1, on the reverse strand, counting down.
CAAGCAAGCCGATCCAGGCAAGGGCTTCTTCCCTCTGTCTGTTCACTACCAGGAAAAGACTTACGCTGCCGGTAAGATCCCTGGCGGTTTCTTCAAGCGCGAAGGCCGTCCTTCCGAGAAAGAAACCCTGACCTCGCGTCTGATCGACCGTCCGATCCGCCCTCTGTTCCCAGAAGGCTTCATGAACGAAGTGCAGGTTGTCTGCACCGTGGTTTCCACCAGCAAGAAGACCGATCCGGACATCGCTGCGATGATCGGTACCTCGGCTGCCCTGGCGATCTCCGGCATTCCTTTCGACGGTCCGATCGGCGCCGCTCGCGTGGCATTCCACGAAAGCACCGGCTACCTGCTGAACCCGACCTACGAGCAACTGGCTGCTTCGAGCCTGGACATGGTCGTGGCCGGTACCGAAGAAGCCGTACTGATGGTTGAATCGGAAGCCAAAGAGCTGACCGAAGACCAGATGCTGGGCGCTGTACTGTTCGCCCACGACGAATTCCAGTCGGTGATCAAGGCTGTCAAAGAGCTGGCCGCCGAAGCTGCCAAGCCTACCTGGGACTGGGCTGCTGCCCCAGAAGCCACCGAACTGCTGGGCGCTATCCGTGCCGAGTTCGGCGAAGCCATCTCCCAGGCTTACACCATCACCGTCAAGGCCGACCGTTACGCTCGCCTGGGCGAGCTGAAAGACCAGGTCGTCGCCAAGCTCTCCGGTGAAGAAGGCCAGCCTTCGGCGTCCGACGTCAAAGCCGCTTTCGGCGAGATCGAATACCGCACCGTTCGCGAAAACATCGTCAACGGCAAGCCTCGTATCGACGGCCGCGACACCCGCACCGTACGTCCGCTGAACATCGAAGTCGGCGTACTGCCCAAGACTCACGGTTCGGCCCTGTTCACCCGTGGCGAAACCCAGGCCCTGGTGGTTGCGACCCTGGGTACTGCCCGTGACGCACAGCTGCTGGACACCCTGGAAGGCGAGAAGAAAGACCCCTTCATGCTGCACTACAACTTCCCTCCGTTCTCGGTGGGCGAGTGTGGTCGCATGGGCGGCGCTGGTCGTCGTGAAATCGGTCACGGCCGTCTGGCCCGTCGTTCGGTCCAGGCCATGCTGCCAGCCGCCGACGTGTTCCCTTACACCATCCGCGTAGTATCGGAAATCACCGAGTCCAACGGTTCCAGCTCCATGGCTTCCGTGTGCGGTGCTTCCCTGGCGCTGATGGACGCTGGTGTACCAATGAAGGCGCCGGTTGCCGGTATCGCCATGGGCCTGGTCAAGGAAGGCGAGAAGTTCGCAGTCCTGACCGACATCCTGGGTGACGAAGACCACCTGGGCGACATGGACTTCAAGGTAGCCGGTACCGCCAAAGGCGTCACCGCGCTGCAGATGGACATCAAGATCAAGGGCATCACCGAAGAGATCATGGAGATCGCCCTGGGCCAGGCCCTGGAAGCTCGCCTGAACATCCTCGGTCAGATGAACCAGATCATCGGTCAGTCCCGTACCGAGCTGTCGGCCAACGCTCCGACCATGATCGCGATGAAGATCGACACCGACAAGATCCGTGACGTCATCGGTAAAGGCGGCGCCACCATCCGCGCGATCTGTGAAGAAACCAAGGCTTCGATCGACATCGAAGACGACGGCTCGATCAAGATCTTCGGCGAAACCAAGGAAGCTGCAGAGGCCGCGCGTCAGCGCGTTCTGGGCATCACCGCGGAAGCCGAGATCGGCAAGATCTACGTCGGCAAGGTTGAGCGCATCGTTGACTTCGGTGCCTTCGTCAACATCCTGCCGGGCAAGGACGGTCTGGTGCACATCTCCATGCTGAGCGACGCTCGCGTTGAGAAAGTCACCGACATCCTGAAAGAAGGCCAGGAAGTGGAAGTGCTGGTACTGGACGTGGACAACCGCGGCCGTATCAAGCTGTCCATCAAAGACGTGGCAGCAGCCAAGGCTTCGGGCGTTTAATCACCCTTTAGCCTCACGCTGAACAAGCAGACGCCCCGACTGGTTCGGGGCGTTTTGCTATCTGCAATAAAAGCCGCTCGGTTGCCGGCCCGGGGCGCTGGTGCTAGGTTTTAGCCCACGCCGGTGTAGCTCAGTCGGTAGAGCAGCGCACTCGTAACGCGAAGGTCGCAGGTTCGATTCCTGTCTCCGGCACCACATTTCGGGTTGAGAGCAGTTTATGGCTGTCTAAACCCACCCTCCCAACAAAGTTCGCCAGGCTTTGAATAAGCGCCCTTGAAAGGCGGGAAACTACGAGGCACCCGCAAAAGTGTGCTGTGGAAGTTTCAGAGGTTCCCGGTGCTATTCAATTGGCGCTCCTATAGTTGTTTGTGGACGTGCGCCTCATTGTTTATGCGGATTTAGCAGCCAGAGAGACTTCTATCAACGAAGACTTTCCACGCCTGTACTCAGCATCCTGTACCGAGTTTTAAGCGGTTTGCTCGGGGTTATCTGGTTTCGGTGTTTTTGTGTCTGGACGAGGTTAGTGCCCAGTTGTTCACACCTGTGCGGGTCATGAACCGGGTGGTAGCAGCCAGGGGCATTGCGCATAATGACGCCCGCAAATCATGGAGTGACCGGTGTGAAGAAATGGAAGTTGGCTTTGGCCGGCGTAGTGTCGCTGTCCCTTGCAGCCTGTGAGAAAGGACCCTCTTATGAGTTTGAGGGGGAATATTTTGCCGCTGAAGGCGAAGACTGCACGACACCAACGAATACCAAAGACCTGGAGCAATATTTCTTAAGAATAACCAAGCAGGTACAGGGTGGAAGTGTGTTGTATTCCGCTGAGTTTCCTGCTGCTTCAAGGGCACGGCTGCCTGTTGTCAGCGCACAAAGCGTTTCACCAAACGATGATAATGAACTGACTTTCAATTTCACTGAGACCAAGGTGCCGGAGAGTCGTCCAGAGAGTCCGACATTGAATTTCGTAGTCACTGTCATCCCTAATCAAAGCAAGGAAGGGTATCTATGGCTGACTAGAGCCGGGATCCTCATAGCCAAGGATGGAGAAGTAAAGGAGTTCGATATTCTCGATAATCTAAGAAGGCTTATCGATGTCGGGCAGACAGGAGCTTGCTTGAGAAAAGGAACAGCTACGGCTGTGGGGTCCTAGCTCCGTAACCTGGTGAAACACCGGCATGAAATATCGCTGCGGCTGCATTTGCGAAATCTCGTTCTCTGAGGGTTCTGCCGGGCTGGCGTCTGCCGAGGCTTGGAAAACCCGGAGTTTTTCTCCAATGGGTGCATCAGGTCATATAAATCGTGGACCAAAGGTCCTATATTCGGTCCCTGTCTGAGTACCAGCATGCTGTTTTCAGATGATCCAGAATGGTTCTGAAGGCCAGATAAATCGAAGTTCACAACGGTTTTTTGCGGCAGAGAGATCCCAACGATCCAGATCCATCTTCCATTCCCACGATCAGAGAGAACGAGATGATTCCTAAAGAGGCAAGAATCGACGTAGCGCTTGAAAGGTACCTGGCTGCCACGCCTTCCTTGCAAGAGGAAATCAGCGCCCTGAGCCCGGAAGAGCAGAAGCAGCAGGCGCAATGGGCGTTCGAGGACGAGGCGGAATCCCGCGGCATAGAGCCATGGGAACTGGTGCTCGATCTGGTGGCAGAAACACCGGAGGAACTGAAGGCCATGCGCCTGGAGGTGCATCAGGAAGTTGCTGAAGCGCTGGGCATGGACCTGGAGGACTATCTGCAGCTCAACGAGATCGACGGTTGAGCACGACGCCAGCCTGAACCAGGCTGGCGTTTTTCATGGCTCAGAGGCTCAAGCGCATGGACAGGTCCAGCGCTTTCACGTCCTTGGTCATGGCACCGATGGAAATGTAATCCACCCCGGTCTCGGCGATCGGGCGCAAGGTGCTTTCGTTGATCCCGCCACTGGCTTCCAGCTTGGCCTTGCCGGCGTTCAGGCGCACGGCCTCGCGCATGTCGTCCAGGCTCAGTTCGTCGAGCATGATGATGTCGGCCCCGGCGGCCAGGGCCTCCTTCAGTTCCTCCAGGCTTTCCACTTCCACTTCCACCGGCTTGCCCGGGGCGATCCTGTGGGCGGCGCTGATGGCCTGGGCGATACCGCCGCAGGCAGCGATATGGTTTTCCTTGATCAGGAAGGCGTCATACAGGCCGATGCGGTGGTTGTGGCAACCGCCGCAGGTGACCGCGTACTTCTGTGCCAGGCGCAGCCCCGGCAGGGTCTTGCGGGTATCCAGCAGCTTGACCTGGGTATCGGCGACAAAGTCCGCCAGGTACCGCGCGCGGGTGGCCACGCCGGACAGCAGTTGCAGAAAGTTCAGGGCACTGCGCTCGCCGGTGAGCAGCGAGCGGGCTGGGCCTTCGAGGTGGAAAAGCACCTGGTTGGGCACCACCCGCTCACCGTCGGCCACTTGCCAGTGCACAGCGACCCGCGGGTCCAGCTGGCGAAAGACCGCATCGACCCAGGCGGTGCCGGCGACTACTGCGGCTTCGCGGGTAATGATGGTGGCCTTGGCCAGACGTTCGGCCGGGATCAGTTGCGCGGTGATGTCGCCGCTGCCGATGTCTTCCAGCAACGCACGGCGCACGTTGGCTTCGATTTCGGCGGTCAGGTCGGCGAGGCGTAGATTCGGCATAACGGGCTCCACAAACAAAGTGCGCCGATTATAGGGCCAGGGGATCAGCGAACCCAAGGTGGCAAATGCCTGCAAGGCATTGGCGAACCTGTCCTGGATGGCTTTGTCTGATGAATAGGAGTGACTTTTCTTGAGTCGCTAGGGGTTATTTCGGAGGAGGCCACAGAGTCTGCTGGCGCAAGAGGGGACTTTTACAAGATAATATGACTTGTAATTGACGTCATAGCTTTGACGTGTCTTTGGCTTCCCCCTAAATGAAGTGCAGTGGAGTGCATGCGCCTCCGCTGAGAGCCGGCTGTGAGCGTCGTCGGCTTGACTGAATCTTGATCTCGAACCGAAGAAACACCTTTCCAGGAGGCTTGGATGCACAACGACGGGAATGTAGTGCCTTTGCACAAGGCCGCTACAGATCAGGCGACCGCTTCGCCGCTTGCCCGCCTGCCTGTGATTCTGCTTCAGGTCCGAGACAAGGCCGCCCAGCAATTGCGCCACGGCTTGCAGGAACTGTTCGATAACGCTGATGACACCCTGTTCGAAATGGCCGATCGGGCCCGCAACAACGTCGAGCAAAACACCCTCTTCGAAGCCATGCGCGACCTGCGGCTGAAGCGCAAGAGCATCGAGCGCGGTTTCCTGGAGGCGTTCTTCCAGGCTTTTGCCTGCCTGGTGCAGTATGACCCGGCCCTGGCCATTCCCCATGCCGTGGTCTACGACCCATCACTGGATCCGTCCCACGATGACCTGGAAAAGACCGTCGCGGTGGATGCCATGGTGGCCAAGGTGCTCAACCGTGATGGCTTCGCCCTGGGGCAGTTGACGGAGCGCCTGAGTGTGCTGCTGGGACGGCGCCTGGTGGATGGGGACAACCCCCTGGGGCCGGCGCTGCTCTGCGAGTATTTCCTCCAGGCCGGGCGCAGCCTGGGGGTGGAAATCAAGGTCAAGCTGATCATCCTCAAGTTGTTCGAGCGTTATGTGCTCAGCGATGCCGAACAACTCTATGCCGAAGCCAACCAGCTGCTGATCGCCACCGGGATCCTGCCGGAACTGATGCCTGCTCCGGCCCGCCGGGCGGCCGATCGAGCCCAGGCCGAGGCCCGTGCGTCAGCGACCGAGGGGGGCACGGCGAAATCCAGCCAGTCGCAGCTCGACGAGAGCGTGCAGGAAGTTTTCGCCGCCCTGCAGACCCTGCTGTTTCATGTGCGTGGCAGCGTGGCGCCGACCCTGGAAGCCAGCGCCGAAACCCAGCCGATTTCCACCCGCGACCTCATGCGCCTGCTGTCGCACCTGCAGCAATACGTGCCGGCGCCCAGCGCCCAGGACGATTTCGACCTGCGCAACCAGTTGGAACAATTGCTCACCCGGGTCAGCGTCAAGAGCGGCAAATCCCGGGTGGTGGATGTGGCCGATGAAGACGTGATCAACCTGATCGCCATGCTCTTCGAATGCATTCTCGATGACCGCAACCTGCCCGACTCGCTCAAGGCGCTGATTGGCCGCCTGCAGATTCCCATGCTCAAGGTGGCGGTGCTGGACAAGAGTTTCTTCAGCCGCGGCAATCACCCGGCCCGGCGCCTGCTCAATGAGATCGCCGCTGCAGCCATGGGCTGGGGCGGTTGCGATGACCACCAGCGCGACAGTCTGTACCTGCGGATCGAGCAAGTGGTGCAACGCCTGCTCAGCGAGTTCAGCGATGACCCGGCGATCTTCTCCGAGCTGCTGGCGGACTTCCTGGCCTTCACTGCCGACGAGCGGCGTCGCGCTGAGTTGCTGGAGCAGCGTACCCGTGACGCCGAGGAAGGGCGGGCCAGGGCCGAACTGGCCCGGCGCCGGGTAGAGCAGGCCCTGAATGACGCCCTGCTGGGCAAGGTGTTGCCGCAGAAGGTGGTGGATTTTGTCCGCGAAGCCTGGAGTCAGGTGATGCTGCTCAGTTGCCTCAAGCACGGCGACGACTCGCCAGAGTGGCAAACTGCGGAGCAGACCCTGCTGGAGCTGATCTGGAGCGTGCAGCGCCATGAACAGCCGGATACTGCCATGCGCTTGCTGGCGCTGGTGCCGGGGTTGCTCAAGGGCCTGCGCGAGGGTTTGAGCGCGGCGGCTTTCGATCCTTTCGCTACCAGCGAGTTCTTCAGCCAGCTGGAGCTCCTGCACTTGCAGGCATTCGAGCGCGAGGCTCAGGCCCCGCAACTGCAGGGTGCCGTCCTGGAAGCAGACCCTGCACACATGATCGTGGTGGCCGAAGAGATTGTCCTGCCCAGTGCTGAAGAGGGCCCGCTGGAAGTCGCGCCGCTGGCGTTGCCGGCCAACGACCCCAGCGTGCAATGGGTGGACCAACTGCGGCTTGGGGCCTGGGTCGAATTCCTGGAGGACGAGGACAACACCCTGCGCTGCAAACTGGCGGCGATTGTTCCCCATCCGGTGGCCAAATACGTGTTCGTCAACCGCACCGGCATGAAGGTGCTGGAGCGTACGCGCATGGGCCTGGCCCTGGAGTTCCAGCGCGGCGCAGTGCGCGCCCTGGATGACACCCTGCTGTTCGACCGCGCCCTGGAATCGGTGATCGGCAACCTGCAGCGACTCAATCACGGCAAGTGATCGCAACCCGAGGGGATAACGCGGCATACTGGGCCACCCAAGGCTTTAGTTGAAGGAATCGGTATGCGGCTGGACCCTGCCACGGGGTGGTGTCATGGCGTACGGCATTGCCCGTCACCCAATTTCAATGAACGTCCGGCGGGCGAGATTTCCCTGCTGGTGATTCACAACATCAGCCTGCCGCCGGGGCAGTTCGGCACCGGCAAGGTGCAGGAATTCTTCCAGAATCGCCTTGATGTCACAGAGCATCCCTATTTTGCCGGGATCGCCGATCTGCGTGTTTCTGCGCATTTTCTGATCGAGCGTGACGGCGCCGTCACCCAATTCGTTTCCTGCCTGGATCGGGCGTGGCATGCCGGTGTCTCGAGTTTCCAGGGGCGTGAGACGTGCAACGACTTTTCCCTGGGCATCGAACTGGAAGGCACCGATGATCAGCCTTTCAGCGATGCTCAATATCACTCGTTGATCAGCCTGAGCAGGCAACTGCGGCGGGCCTTCAGCGACATCACGCCACAACGGATCTGCGGGCATAGCGACATCGCGCCCGGGCGCAAGACCGATCCGGGCCCGGGATTCGACTGGGCACGCTTTCGTGCCGCCTTGGAGAAGGGGGAAGGACAATGAGTTTTCTGGTGTTGCTGTTGGCGGTGTGGATCGAGAAGTTCTCGGCCCTGCGCCAGCGGGTGCAGCGTGATGGCTGGTGGCTGGGGGAACTGGCGCGTCTGGAGTCGAGCCCGCGTATGGCCGGGCATCCGTGGTGGCTGCTGATCGTCATGGTGTTGCTGCCGGTGGCGCTGCTCGGGCTGTTGCTGCTGGTGCTGGAGCCCATCGCCTATGGCTTGCTGGCGCTGCCGGTGCACCTGCTGGTGGTGATCTACGCCCTGGGTCGCGGCGATCTGCTGGGTGAGCTGGGCCCGTTCCGTGACGCCTGGCGGCGTGAGGATCTGCAAGCGGCAGCCCATGTCGCAGAACGTGACCTGGGCATCTGCGCCGAAAATGGCGAACAACTGCTGGAGCGAGTGCAGGGCCACCTGCTGTGGCAGGCCTTCCAGAGTTTCTTCGCGGTGATCTTCTGGTACTTCCTGCTGGGGCCGGTAGCGGCCCTGAGCTATCGCCTGTTGGCTCTCGCCGCCGAACATGGCAAGAACCCCGCCCTGGTCGAACGCGCGGGGCAGTTGCGACATGCCTTCGACTGGTTGCCGGTGCGCCTGCTGGCGGCGAGTTTTGCCCTGGTGGGCAACTTTGTCGCAGTCGGCCGGGTGATGCTCCACGAGTTGCTCAACTGGCATATCGGTGCCGCGCAGTTGGTGGAAAAGGTCGGCCTGGTGGCCGCGGAAATCCCGCCGCCGGAAGTCGGGCCCGAAGGTATCAACAGCCTGGATCGTATCTGGGAGCTGTTGTTGCGGGCGGCGGTGCTCTGGTACGCCGGCTTTGCCCTGTGGACCGTCCTGGCCTGAGGTGACCAAGGGCTGGCCCCAACCGCCCACCGAGGGTTTTCTGGCGCAGCGCATCGCAGAGAGTGCGACGGCTGCGCCGTCGATCGGCAGCAAGCTCCCTCGCCACAGCCCGCGAGCGTCCCCTGGATGCCGCGCTGGCGGTTAACTTTAAGTTACAAAACCTCCCACGAAATTGAGCTATACAGACGGAGCGCCGAATAGTGGCTATCTGCTGCCTTCGCCTGCCTGCCAATAACAATAAAAGAAAAGGGAGACTTCTTTGTGAAGAGCTTGCTCTATCCCGCTGTCGCGCTGATGAACCGCCTGAGCTTCGGCATGAAGTTCAGCCTGATCAGCGTGCTGTTCTTTCTACCCATGCTGGTGACCAACTTCTATCTGGTGCGCGACTCCTACCGCGAATTCCAGGGCACCCGGGTCGAACTGAAAAGCCTCGACCTGCTGGGCAGCAGCCTGGCCCTGCGCCGAGACCTGGAAACCCTCAATAACCTGGTGCAGATCAACGCCAGCCTCGGTCAGTCCGGCAAGGCAGGGGACCTGGAAGGCAAGATCGTGGCCCTGGAGAAATCCGTGCTGGAACGCCTGCAGGCCTTGCAGGCGGTGACCACGGACCCACAGCAGGTGGAGGTCTTCAACGCCAAGCGCGATGAACTGATTGCCGCCTTCAAGACCCAACAAGTGGAAAGCTCGCTGCTGAACAAAAGCGGCCTGATCGGCAAGTTGCTGGGCAGCGCGCAGTTGTTCAGCCAGATCATCGCCAGCCAGTCGGGCCTGAGCCGCGATGGCCAGGGTGACATTCGCCAGCTCAGCGAGCTGATCACCAGCGTCACCCCGCAGGTTACCCAGCTCCTCGGTGAAGGCCGGGCCATGGGCGCCTACTCCCTGGGCCAGGGGTTCCTCAATTCCTCGTCCAGCACGCGTTTCGACGAATTGCTGGTGCAGATCGAAAAGCTCCAGGCCGAATACGGGCTCAAGTTGCAGGATGCCCTGGGGTCCAGCCGCGCTGCCCACGATGCTCTCGACACGCAGGCCACGACCAGCAAGGGCAGCCTCAAGCAGGCCAGCGAGCTGTTCGAGGAGCAGGTGGTGATGGCCGATACCCTGGATGCGCCCTGGCAGGCCTTCTACGACCAGGTCAGCGGGCTGATGGCGCAGACCTACCAGCTCAATGAAGGCACCTTGAAATTCCTGGATGTCGAGTTGCAAAAGCGCCTGGAGCAGAACCGTCGCCACATGGTGCTACTGGTGGCGGCCCTGGCCCTGGTGTTTCTCTCCATCGTCTACCTGTACGGCGGTTTCTACGCTTCCACCCGCACCACTCTGCGGCGCCTGGGGGCGATGATGGACAAGGTAGCGGCGGGGGACATGACCGTCAGCTTCACCGCCCACAGCCGCGACGAACTGGGGGAACTGGGCAGTGTGTTCAACGGCACCGTGCTGAAAATCCACGACCTGATCGAGCGGGTTGGCCACACCGTCAGTGAGGTGGAGCGCCAGGCCGGGCAAGTGCAGAGTGTATCGGCCCAGAGCAATCAGGCCGTGGCTGGCCAGCGCACCCAGATCGAGCAAGTGGCCACGGCGATGAACCAGATGTCCGCCACCTCCCAGGAAGTGGCTCGCAGCGCCGCGGCGGCGGTCAGCAGCGCCCACAGCGTGAATGACGAAACCATCAGCGGCCGCGGGCTGGTGGAATCCCAGCAGGGCAGCATCGCCCGGCTGGCCAGCGAGATCGACCAGTCGGTGCTGGTGATCAACCAGCTGGCCAGCGACAGCCAGTCCATCAGCCGGGTCCTGGAGGTGATCAAGAGCATCGCCGAGCAGACCAACCTGCTGGCCCTCAACGCGGCCATCGAGGCGGCGCGCGCCGGTGAGCAGGGCCGGGGCTTTGCGGTGGTGGCTGATGAAGTGCGGACCCTGGCCAAACGCACCCAGCAGTCCACCGAGGAGATCGAGGACATGATCGGCAAGCTCCATGGTGGCGTCAGCGCGGCGGTCAAGGCCATGGGCAGCAGCCACGCCATGGCCAACGGTACGGTGGACCAGTCGGAAAAGGTTCAGCAGGCGCTGGAAAATATCCTTGGTGCAGTAGGCATGATCGTCGACCAGAACCAGCAAATCGCCGCGGCCGTGGAGCAGCAGACCGCGGTGGCCCACGACATCGACCAGAACATCGTCGAGATCAATCGTGCCGGTGAGCGCACTGCCGAGGGTGCGCACCAGACCGAGGATGCCAGCCGGCAGCTGTCGGCCCAGGTGGTGCAACTGAAGCAATTGATTGGCGCTTTCCGCGTCTGAGCAACGTGCTCCCGCTCTTGGCGAGGCCCCGGAAATCAGGGGCTTCGCTGCTTTGCATACAATCGGTAGTAAATGAATGCTTTGTTTGTCGCGTGTTTCCTGTTTTCCTGCGCGTCTGATTTTTCAGCCCCGGTGATGCCGCAGGCTGTTCGACCAGTTGGCCATGTGCCTTGCATGGCCCTGAGGAAATACGTTGATGACTGCCACTTCTGGAATCCAGGGCCGTTGCGCCCATTGCCAGACCCTCCTTGAACTCGAACCCTGGCAACTCAATGCCATGGCGTTGCAGGAAGCCTTCAACTGCAACCATTGCCACAAACCGCTGAAGCTCAGTTGCCCCGAACAGATCAAGCGCCTCAGGTCCCTGGGCTCGCTGGCCACCCTGCGCGCGACCATGATCGTGCTGTGTGCCACGGTGATATTGGTGACACTGGTGCTGGAGTGGGTCGGGCTGGTAAGCCTGGCTCAGCAACTGAGCGTTTCGGCATTGATGCTGGTGAGTTACCTGTTGGTGATGATGGCTGCCCGCCGGCGTCAGCGCCGACCGTTGCAGCTACAGGCCGGCTGAAGGCCAGCCGAACAGCTCGCAGGCGTTGCGGGTGCTGGCGCTGGCCAGTTGCTCGGGCGTGATGCCGATGATCTGCGCCAGGGCGGCGCAGATGGCCGGCAGGTGCTGCGGGCTGTTGCGCTGGCCGGGAAACATGGCAGGCGCCATGTCCGGCGAGTCGGTTTCCAGCACCAGGGCGTGCAGCGGCAGCTCGGCGATCACCTTGCGCAGGCGCAGGGCCTGCGGCCAGGTCGCGGCGCCCCCCAGACCCAGCTTGAACCCCAGCTTGAGGTATTCCCGGGCTTCCTCGCGGCTGCCGGCGAAGGCGTGGATAATGCCGCCACGCTTGAGCTTGAAGCGCTTCAGGCTGGCGATCACCGCCGCGTGGCTGCGCCGAACATGAAGCAGGGCGGGCAACTGGAAATCTGCCGCCAGCTGCAATTGCGCTTCGAAGAGTGCCTGTTGGCGCTCGCGATCCAGGTGCGCAAGAAAGTAGTCCAGGCCGATCTCGCCCACCGCGCACACTTGCGGGTGCCCTGCCAGCCGGGTCAGCCAGTCACCCAGTTGCTGGAGATGTTCCGGGCGGTGATCGTCCAGGTACACCGGGTGCAGGCCAAAGGCCGCGTACAGCTGCGAGTCGCTTTGCACCAGATCCCAGAGCCGCTGCCAATTGGCCTGATAGACCCCCAGCACCACCATTCGCGAGACGCCCAGGGCGCGGCTGTCTGCCAGCAGCGCCCCGCGATCGGCATCGAAATCCGCGAAATCCAGGTGGGTGTGGCTGTCGATCAGCTCCACGGTTCAGCCCTGTTGGATGCGCTGTTTGAAGGTCCGCGCGATGGCCTGCACGCCGGGCTGGTAATGCGCCTCTTCAATGGCAGCCAGGGCCAGTTGCAGGGCTTTTTCGGCGATCAGTTGATGCTGCTGGGCCATGGCATTGACCGGCAGCGGCAGGAAATCCAGTAACTGGGTATCACCGAAGGTGCCCAGGCGCAGTGGCCGGGATTTCAGCGGGAAGTCGTGCAAGGCATCGAATACCCCTTGCAGCAGGACATAGGAGGTGGTCACCAGGGCGTCTGGGAGATGGCCCAGGCGCTGCAGCAATTCCTCCATCAGCTGGCGGCCGCAATCACGACTGAAGGCTTCGCCGTGCTCGATCAGCACCTCGCCGCCGAAACCCTCGAGGGCCTGGCGGAAACCGGCGGCACGCTCCTGGCTGATGCTCAGTTCCGGGCGCGCACCGATCAGCACGATCTGCTTGGGCTCAGGCTCAAGCAGGCTCTGGGTCAGGTGCAGGCTGGCTTGCAGGTCATCGCTGATCACCGAGCAGAACAGCTCGGGCGGCATCACCCGGTCGATGGCGATGATCGGCAGGCCCTGGGCCTGCAACTGCTGGTAGCTGTCGTCTTCCGGCGGCAGGCAGCTGGCGACGAATAGCGCGTCGCAACGCCGGGCGCGGAACAGCTGGAGCAATTGTCGCTCGCTGTCCGGAGCGTCGTCGGAGCTGGCGATCAGCAGCTGATACCCTCGGGCCCGGGCGCCTTGCTCCAGCAGCTTGGCGATGCGTGCGTAGCTGGGGTTCTCCAGGTCCGGGAGAATGAAACCCAAGGTACGGGTGTGCCGGCTGCGCAAGCCGGCCGCCTGGGGGTTGGGCGTAAAGCCGTGTTCTTCCACCACCGCCCGCACCCGTTCCACGGTGGCGTTGCTGATGCGTTGTTGTTCGGCCTTGCCGTTGATGACGTAACTGGCGGTGGTCACAGACACACCGGCCAGGCGAGCGATATCACTGAGTTTCAACCCGGGATTTCCTTGTTTTTGGTGCTTGCCCCGATATTTTCGCCAATCCTACCTGATCTGGGCAGGCGACCAACGTCGGAACCGGCAATCGACCAGAAGGACTTCAAGCGCTCGAGATTATGGAGTAACGTACCAAACTTGCTAGATTAAACGTTTCAGCAAGCGTATTTTCTAGGCCCAAGCCCGAACGGAAAACGCCCCTGCCAGGCACCGAGTCCCGTTTGTGGCAGTAAAGACGCCTACGCTGCTTACTTAAAACAATACCTAGCGCCGCCCCCTGCCGCGCTAAATAGGAGAAGCCATGCTCGAGCTCACTGTAGAGCAGATATCCATGGGCCAGTCGGCTGTGGATAAGTCCGCGGCGCTGCACTTGCTGGCCGACAAACTGGTGGCGGACGGCCTGGTGGCCGAGGGTTACCTGGCTGGCCTCCAGGCCCGCGAAGCCCAGGGCTCGACCTTTCTTGGCCAAGGCATCGCCATTCCCCACGGCACCCCGGAAACCCGCGACCAGGTCTTTGCCACCGGCGTGCGCCTGCTGCAGTTTCCCGACGGCGTGGATTGGGGCGACGGGCAGATTGTCTACCTGGCCATCGGCATCGCGGCCAAATCCGACGAGCACTTGCGACTCCTGCAACTCCTGACCCGCGCCCTGGGTGAAACCGACCTGGGCCAGGCCCTGCGTCGCGCCAGCTCTCCCCAGGCCCTGCTCAAGCTGTTGCAGGGCGCACCCCAGGAACTGGCGCTGGACGCACAGATGATCGGCCTCGGTGTGGCGGCGGAAGATTTCGAAGAGCTGGTCTGGCGCGGCGCTCGCCTGCTGCGCCAGGCCGAGTGCGTGAGCAACGGCTTTGCCGCGGTGCTGCAACAGGTGGAGGCGCTGCCCCTGGGTGACGGCCTGTGGTGGCTGCACAGCGAGCAGACCGTGCTGCGCCCGGGGCTGGCGTTCGTCACCCCGGACAAGCCCATCCGCTACCTGGGCCAGCCCCTCAGCGGCCTGTTCTGCCTGGCCAGCCTGGGGGAAGCCCACCAGGCCCTGCTGGAGCGCCTGTGTGCGCTGCTGATCGAAGGCCGTGGCCAGGAATTGGGCCGCGCCACCAGCAGCCGCGCAGTCCTGGAAGTGCTTGGCGGCGAGTTGCCGGCGGACTGGCCCAGCGCCCGCATCGCCCTGGCCAACGCCCACGGCCTGCATGCGCGCCCGGCCAAGGTGCTGGCGCAACTGGCAAAGAACTTTGAAGGTGAGATCCGCATCCGCATCGTCGATGGCAAGGATTCTGCGGTCTCGGTCAAAAGCCTGAGCAAGCTGCTGAGCCTAGGGGCGCGGCGCGGCCAGGTACTGGAACTGATCGCTGAACCCAGCATTGCCGCCGATGCCTTGCCCGCGTTACTGGCAGCCATCGAAGAGGGCCTGGGCGAAGAGGTCGAGCCATTGCCGGCTGTCAGCACGCCTCGGCAAGCGCCACAAGAGGTCGTCGAGCCGCTCAGCGCCCCGACCTCCGGCAGCCTGATCCAGGCCATCGCCGCTGCGCCCGGCATCGCCATCGGCCCGGCCCATATCCAGGTCCAGCAAAGTATCGATTACCCACTGCGGGGCGAGTCCACCGCCATCGAGCGCCAGCGCTTGCAGCAGGCCCTGGCCGAGGTCCGCGAGGACATCCAGGGGCTGATCCAGCGCAGCCAGGCCAAGGCCATCCGCGAAATCTTCATCACCCACCAGGAAATGCTCGACGACCCCGAACTGAGCGATGAAGTGGACACCCGCCTCAAGCAGGGCGAAAGCGCCGAAGCGGCGTGGATGACCGTGATCGAAAGCGCCGCCAAACAGCAGGAAGCCCTGCAGGATGCCCTGCTCGCCGAGCGCGCCGCCGACCTGCGGGACATCGGCCGCCGGGTGCTGGCGCAACTGTGCGGCATTGAAACCCCGGCCGAGCCGGACCAGCCCTACATCCTGGTGATGGACGAAGTCGGCCCTTCGGACGTCGCACGCCTCGATCCGACCCGGGTCGCCGGCATTCTCACCGCCCGCGGCGGCGCCACCGCCCACAGCGCCATCGTCGCCCGGGCCCTGGGGATTCCGGCCCTGGTGGGCGCGGGGGCCAGCGTGCTGCTGATCAAGTCCGGTACGCCCTTGTTGCTGGACGGCCAACGCGGGCGCCTGCATGTCGACGCCGATAGCCACACCCTGCAGCGGGCCGCCGAGGAGCGCGACAACCGCGAGCAACGGCTCAAGGCGGCCGCCGAACAGCGCCATCAGGCGGCCCATACCACCGATGGTCACGCGGTCGAGGTGTTCGCCAATATCGGTGAAAGCGCCGGTGTCGCGGCCGCCGTGGAAAACGGCGCCGAAGGCATCGGCCTGCTGCGCACCGAACTGATCTTCATGGCCCATCCCCAGGCCCCGGACGAAGCCACCCAGGAAGCCGAATACCGCCGCGTGCTCGACGGCCTCGCCGGGCGGCCGCTGGTGGTGCGCACCCTGGACGTGGGCGGTGACAAACCGCTGCCTTACTGGCCGATCGCCAAGGAAGAAAACCCCTTCCTCGGCGTGCGCGGCATCCGCCTGACCCTGCAGCGGCCGCTGATCATGGAAGCGCAATTGCGCGCTCTGCTGCGCTCGGCGGACAACCGCCCGCTGCGGATCATGTTCCCCATGGTCGGCAGCGTCGAAGAGTGGCGCCAGGCCCGGGACATGACCGAGCGCCTGCGCCGGGAAATCCCCGTGGCCGACCTGCAACTGGGGATCATGATCGAAGTGCCGTCCGCCGCCCTGCTGGCGCCGGTGCTGGCCAAGGAAGTGGACTTCTTCAGCATCGGCACCAACGACCTGACCCAGTACACCCTGGCCATCGATCGTGGCCACCCGACCCTTTCCGCCCAGGCCGATGGCCTGCACCCGGCGGTGCTGCAACTGATCGACATCACCGTGCGTGCCGCCCATGCCCACGGCAAATGGGTGGGTGTGTGCGGCGAACTGGCGGCCGATCCGCTGGCGGTACCGGTGCTGGTGGGCCTGGGGGTGGATGAACTCAGCGTCTCCGGACGCAGCATCGCCGAGGTCAAGGCGCGGATCCGCGAACTGCGCCTGGCCCAGGCACAAACCCTTGCTCAACAGGCCCTGGCCGTCGGCAGCGCCAACGAAGTGCGCGCCCTAGTGGAGGCCATGTAATGGCGAAGATTCTTACCCTGACCCTCAACCCGGCGCTGGACCTGACGGTGCAGCTGGCGCGCCTGGACACAGGGCAGGTCAACCGCAGCGACGCCATGTACACCCACGCCGCCGGCAAGGGCGTGAATGTGGCCCAGGTGCTGGCTGACCTCGGCCATCAACTGACCGTCAGCGGCTTTCTCGGGGAAAACAATCCACAGGCGTTTGACGCGTTGTTTGCCCAGCGCGGGTTTGTCGACGCCTTTATCCGTGTGCCCGGGGACACCCGCAGCAACATCAAGCTGGCCGAAAGCGACGGGCGCATTACCGATATCAACGGCCCTGGGCCCGAGGTTAGCGAAGCTGCGCAACAGGCCCTGCTTGAACGCCTGGAACAGATCGCTCCCGGGCATGACGCGGTGGTGGTGGCCGGCAGCCTGCCGCGTGGGGTCAGCCCCGAATGGTTCCAGGCCCTGCTGCTGCGTTTGAAAAACCTCGGTCTTAAAGTCGCCCTCGACACCAGCGGCGCCGCCTTGCGCGCCGGCCTGGCGGCAGGCCCCTGGCTGGTCAAGCCCAACACCGAAGAGCTGGCGGACGCCCTGGGCAGCCCGGTGGTTTCAGTGGCCGGGCAGGCCGAGGCTGCGCGCCAGTTGCACGCCCAGGGCGTCGAGCATGTGGTGATTTCCCACGGCGCCGAGGGGGTCAACTGGTTCAGTGCTGCACCGTCCTTGCAGGCCTTGCCGCCCAAGGTCCGCGTGGTCAGCACCGTAGGCGCCGGCGACTCGCTGCTGGCGGGCATGCTCCACGGCCTGCTCAGCGCCCAGCCGTTTGAACAGACCCTGCGCACCGCCACGGCGATTGCCGCCATGGCCGTGACCCAGATCGGTTTCGGCATCAGCGACAGGGTGCAACTGGCCCGGCTGGAGCAGGGGGTGCGCGTGCATCCCCTCCTAGAACAATAAGAGGGTTGCCCATGAAGTTAGCCATAGTTACCGCCTGCCCCAACGGCATGGTCACCAGCGTGCTCTGCGCTCGCCTGCTGGACGCCGCGGCGCAGCGCCAGGGCTGGAGCACCAGCGTCGAAGTGCACGATGAAGCGCACCCGGAACGCCAACTCTCGGCGGCCACCATTGAGGCCGCCGAGTGGGTGCTGGTGGTCAGCACCGGGCCTGTGGATATGTCGCGTTTTGTCGGCAAGCGGGTGTACCGCAGCAGCCCGTCCCAGGCCCTGCAGGATGTCGATGCAGTGCTGCGTCGCGGCGCTGAAGAGGCCCAGGTCCATGTCGCCACCGAGGCCAGTGTCGAGCCGGTGGTCGAAACAGGCAAACGCGCCCCGCGGCTGGTGGCGATCACTGCCTGCCCGACTGGCGTGGCTCACACCTTCATGGCCGCCGAGGCCCTGCAGCAAACCGCCAAGCGCCTGGGCTACGACCTGCAAGTGGAAACCCAGGGCTCGGTGGGCGCGCGCAATCCGCTGAGCGCCCAAGCCATTGCCGAGGCCGACGTGGTGCTGCTGGCGGCGGACATCGAAGTACCCACCGAACGTTTTGCCGGCAAGCGCATTTATCGCTGCGGCACCGGCGTGTCCCTGAAACAGTCCGAAGCGACTCTGAACAAGGCCCTGGCCGAGGGCCGGCTGGAGTCCTCCGCAGCAGGCGCCCAGGCACCGGCCAAACAGGAAAAGACCGGGGTCTACAAACACCTGCTGACCGGGGTGTCGTTCATGCTGCCGATGGTGGTGGCGGGCGGCTTGATGATTGCCCTGTCCTTCGTCTTCGGCATCACTGCGTTCAAGGAGGAGGGCACCCTGGCCGCGGCGTTGATGCAGATCGGCGGCGAGACCGCCTTCAAGCTGATGGTGCCGCTGCTGGCGGGTTACATCGCGTACTCCATCGCCGACCGCCCAGGCCTGGCGCCGGGAATGATCGGTGGCATGCTCGCCAGCACCCTGGGTGCGGGTTTTATCGGCGGCATCGTCGCCGGCTTCCTCGCCGGTTATGCGGCCAAGGCGATCAATAAATATGCGCGCTTGCCGCAAAGCCTGGAGGCGCTGAAACCTATCCTGATCATCCCGCTGCTGGCCAGCCTGTTCACCGGGCTGGTGATGATCTACGTGGTGGGCAAACCCGTGGCGGGCATGCTCGAAGCCCTGACCCACTTCCTCGACAGCATGGGTACCACCAACGCGATTCTGCTCGGGGTACTGCTGGGCGGCATGATGTGCGTCGACCTGGGCGGGCCGATCAACAAGGCGGCCTATGCGTTCTCGGTAGGGCTGCTGGCGTCCCAGAGCTATGCACCGATGGCCGCGACCATGGCGGCGGGCATGGTACCGCCCATTGGCCTGGGCATTGCTACCTTCATTGCCCGACGCAAATTTGCCCAGACCGAACGCGAAGCCGGCAAGGCCGCCCTGGTATTGGGCCTGTGCTTTATCTCCGAAGGCGCGATTCCGTTTGCCGCCAAGGACCCGTTGCGAGTGATCCCGGCGAGCATCGCCGGCGGCGCCCTGACCGGGGCTTTGTCGATGTACTTCGGCTGCAAACTGATGGCGCCCCACGGCGGCCTGTTCGTCATGCTGATCCCGAATGCCATCAACCATGCGTTGCTGTACCTGCTGGCGATTGTCGCGGGCAGCCTGCTGACGGCGGTGGTCTATGCGCTGGTGAAACGACCAGAGACCGTCGAACTGGCCCTGGAACCGGCCAAGGCGGCCTGACCTCCACGGCACATCCGTTGCGGCGCAATCCCGCAACGGCACCCGTTGTAGCCGCTGCCGCAGGCTGCGAACGCTCTGGGCGGCACTCCGTCGCAGGAGATGCAGCGATTCCAAACCTGCCCGAGGTTCGTCGGGAAATCGCCAAGCAAGGCCCTTCGGTCCTTTTCGCAGCTTCGCAGGCTCAGCAGCGGCTACAGGGATTACCTAGCTTCGTGTAGCCGCTGCCGCAGGTTGAGAACGACCTATCTGCATTACGGCCTTCAGCTCCTTGTCACACCCCCTTCATCCCCACTGTCTAAGGTGTGCTTTTTGACCATTGTCAGGGAGTCACCATGAGCGAGTTCAACCTCGGCCGTCGTCGGATCATGCAAATCGCCGGGGCGGGGCTGTTGATGCCGAGCCTGGCGCCGGCGGTGATCGCTTCGGTCAAGGATCGGCCGCAGCTCACCGACGGGGTGCAGTCCGGGGATCTGCTGGGGGATAAGGCGATGATCTGGAGCCGCAGCGATCGTCCGGCGCGGATGGTGGTGGAGTGGGACACGCGAAGCATGTTCAGCAACCCCCGGCGCTCTGTTTCGCCCCTGGCCGATGCCCGCACCGACTTCACGGCGCGGGTGGAGTTGACCGGGCTGCCGGCCAACCAGGCGATCTTCTATCGGGTGACCTTCGAGGATGCCCAGTCCGGCGCGGCCAGCGAGCCCTGGTTCGGCCATTTGCGCAGTGCGCCTTCGCAACGCCGGGACATCCGTTTTGTCTGGAGCGGCGACACGGTAGGGCAGGGCTTCGGCATCAACCCGGATATCGGCGGCATGCGCATCTACGAGGCAATGCGCCTGCGCCTGCCGGACTTCTTTATCCACAGCGGCGACACCATCTACGCCGACGGCCCGGTGCCGGCGCAGTTGACCGTGGAAGATGGGCGCATCTGGCGCAACCTCACCACCGAGGCCAAGAGCAAAGTGGCCGAGACCCTCGACGAATACCGGGGCAACTACCGCTACAACCTGATGGACGAAAACCTGCGCCGCTTCAACGCCGAGGTGCCGCAGATCTGGCAGTGGGACGACCACGAGGTGGTCAATAACTGGTCGCCGAGCAAGCAGCTGGACGAACGTTACGTGGTCAAGGACATCCAGACCCTGGTGGGCCGCGCGCGCCAGGCCTGGCTGGAGTATTCGCCCATGCGCCGGCAGAGCGCCGATGGCGGCGGGCGCATCTATCGCAAGCTCAGCTATGGGCCGTTGCTGGATGTGTTCGTGCTGGACATGCGCAGCTATCGCGGCCCCAACGATGACAACCTCGGCGGCGAGAAACCTTTCCTCGGCCGCGAGCAACTGGATTGGCTGAAGCGTGAGCTCAAGGACTCCTCGGCCCAGTGGAAAGTGGTGGCGGCGGACATGCCCATTGGCCTGGGCGTGCCCGATGGCGAAGTCAGCCCCGGGGTGGCGCGCTGGGAGGCGATCGCCAACGGCGACCCGGGCCCGGCCCAGGGCCGCGAGCTGGAGATTGCCGAGCTGCTGGCGTATTTGCGCAAGCATCAGGTGCGCAACCATGTGTGGCTGACGGCGGACGTGCACTACTGCGCGGCCCACCACTACCACCCGGATCGGGCGGCGTTCCAGGATTTCGAGCCGTTCTGGGAGTTTGTCGCCGGCCCCCTGAACGCCGGGAGTTTCGGGCCCAATGTGCTGGACAAGACCTTCGGCCCGGAAGTGGTGTTCCAGAAGGCGCCGCCAGCGCAGAACACTTCACCCTTTGCCGGCTTCCAGTTCTTTGGCGAAGTGCAGATCGATGGGCAAACGGCGGAGCTGAAGGTGATCCTGCGGGACCTGGATGGCGTGGCGGTGTACGAGCACAACCTGCAACCGGCGTAACCCTCCCCGCCAACGCCCCGTCCCGTAGGAGCCGGCTTGCCGGCGAAGAGGCCCTTGAGCCTTGCGCTGTTCTGAAGGGCGCCTTCGCTGGCAAGCCAGCTCCTACGGAGGGGGTAGCAGGATTGGTGTAGGAGCCGGCTTGCCGGCGAAGAGGCCCTTGAGCCTTGCGCCGTTCTGACGGGCGCCTTCGCTGGCAAGCCAGCTCCTACGGAGGGTGCAGCACGATTGATGTAGGAGCCGGCTTGCCGGCGAAGCGTCTGACGCCTCAGTAAACGTCGCGGCGGTAGCGACCCTGCTCAATCAGGCGTTCGACGTGGTCTGCGCCCAGTACCTCGATGAGCACCTGATCCACCCCCGACGCCATGCCCTGCAAGCTGCCGCAGATGTAGAGCGCGGCGCCATCGTCCAGCCATTTTTTCAGTTCGTCCGCCGCCTGGCGCAGGCGGTCCTGGACGTAGATCTTCTCGGCCTGGTCCCGGGAGAACGCCAGGTCCAGGCGGCTCAGGTCGCCCCGGGTGCGCCATTCCTGCAGTTCATCCTTGAAGTAGAAATCATGCTCGGCATTGCGCTCGCCAAAGATCAGCCAGTTGCGTTGCTGGCCCTCGGCGATCCGCGCCTTGAGCAGGCTGCGCAAGCCCGCCAGCCCGGTGCCGTTGCCCAGCAGAATCAGCGGGCAAGGTTCGGCCGGCAGGTGGAAGCCGCTGTTGCGCCGTACCCGCAGGCTGATGCTCGAACCCACCGCAGCATGCTCGGTGAGCCAGCCGGAACCGATCCCCAGGCTGCCGTCGGCGTGGCGCTCCTGGCGTACCAGCAGCTCCAGGCAACCGTCGGCGGCAATCGAGGCAATGGAGTATTCGCGCATGCTCAGGGGCACCAGGGCATCCACCAGGGCCTGGGCGTGCAGGCCCACCAGGTGGGTGCGGTTTTCTGGTAGCTGGCGGCTGCCCAAGGCTTGTTCCAGGCTCTCTTCCAGGCCGTCGAGCTGGACCCTGGCCTCGCCGGAAAGCCCCAGGCCGTCGAGGAAGTATTCGACCAGCCACGGGCTGTTGCGCGGCATGACTTCCACCAGGTCGCCAGCCAGCCAGCTGCTGGCGCTGGGGGCCAGCAGTTGCAGCAGGTAGACCCCGGAGCCGCTGCTGTCGGGGTTGAGCAGGGTGCGGCTCTTCAGGGTCCAGTTGTCGAAGGCCGGGGCCTGCCACAGGTCTACCGGGGCATGGCCGGTGAGCTGGCCCAGTTGCTGCTGCCAGTGGCGCAGGGCGTAGCTGTCGCCGCTGTCCACCTCGATGGGGGCGAACAGGGTGCTGCCGCCCTGGTTCGACAGCCAGTCGTGCAGGCGTCGGGCAAAGCCGCAGAAGTGCTGGTACTGGCGGTCGCCCAGGCCGAGCACGGCGTATTGCAGGCCTTGCAGCGACAGCTCGCGGCCCAGCAGCTTGCGCTCGAAGCCGCGGGCGCTGTCCGGTGCTTCGCCGTCGCCAAAGGTGCTGACCACGAACAGCGCGCGCTGAGCGTCACGCAGGTCCTGTTCGCTGAGATTGCTCAGCGGTTGGACCTTGGTCGCCACCCCGGCAGCCTGCAATTGCCCGGCGGTCTGCCAGGCCAGTTGCTCGGCGAAACCGCTCTGGCTGGCGAAGCCGATCAGCCACGCCGAGCCGTCGGGGGCGGTACTTTCCAGGCCCTGGCGGGCCTGCTTGATCTGGCGCTTCTTGCGTCGGCGATCCAGGTACAGCAGCCAGCCGGTGACGAAGAACAGCGGCATGGTCAAGGAGGCCAGGGTCAGCAGGATGCGCCCCACCAGGCCGAAGTAGCTGCCCACGTGCAGTGCGTAGACGCTAGTGAGCAACTGCGACTTGAGGCTCTTGTCGGCGTAGCGGTCATGACGGCTGATCACCCCGGTGGCCGGGTCCAGGGTCAGTTGGTTCAGCGCCCGTTCGTGGGGGGAGGTCTTGAGCAGGTAGAACACGGTCGCCGGCTGCCCGGCCACGGCAGGCATACGGATGTTGTAGGCGTTGAGGTCCTTGCCGGCGGCGCTGTAGATGCTGCTCCACATGGCGTTGTAGTCCGCCACCGGGGCCGGGCCCTTGGGCGGTGGGCCACCGCGGCCGCCACGCTGGCGTTCGCTGTGTGGCGCATCGGAGAGTAGCTTGGTCAGGCCCTCCCGGTACCAATCGTAGGACCAGTACAGGCCGGTGAGGGCGAACAGCAGGTAGAACAGCAGGCACCAGGTGCCGAACACGGCGTGCAGGTCCCAGTTGAAGCCGCGGCCTTTCTTGGCCCAGTCCAGGGTCAGCCACACGCGCCAGTTGCCGACCTGGCGCGGCCAGCGCAGGTACAGCCCGGACAGGCAGAAGAAGATCAGGATCAGGGTGCAGGCGCCGGTGATCTGCCGGCCGGTGTCGCCGATGGCCAGGAAGCGGTGCAATTGCAGCATGAAGCCGAAGAAGTCCTGGCCGACGGCGTCGCCCATGAACTCGCCGGTATAGGGGTCGAAGTAGCGCATCTGGCCACGGCGTTCCCCCGGCGGCGGGGTGAAGAACACCCGCGCGGCGTTGCCGCTGTCGGTCTCGACCCAGAGCATGGACACCGTCTTGCCTTCGGCGGCCTGGATTTTTTCCACCAGTTCGGCGGGCGGCAGCACCCCGGCGGGGAGCTTGTCGACTTGCAGCACCGATGGATTGAGGGCGCGCAGGATTTCGTCCTGGAACGACACGGTCGCCCCGGTGATGCCCATCAGGGCCAGGACCAGCCCCGCGCTGATGCCGAAGAACCAGTGCAGCTGGAACAGGGTTTTCTTCAACACGTCACTCGCCTTGTTCGTCCAGAGAGAGGAAACACGGCGCGCATTATGCCGTGTGTTGTCGAGAAGCATTCGTTTTTACATGCAAAAGCCCCAGGCATTGAAATGCGTGGGGCTTGGGCGCCTGTGGCCGTGGCCACAGGAAGGTCTTGCGCTGGATCAGAAGTGGAAGTTGGCACTCATCAGCGCGGTACGACCGGCCGCCTGGTTGGCGAAGTGCGCCGCGTAGGCCTTGTCGTAGTAGGTCTTGTCGGTCAGGTTCTGCACGTTCAACTGCAGGTCGACGTTCTTGGTCAGCTTGTAGCTGGCCATGGCGTCGTAGCGGGTGTAGGACGGCACGTACAGGCTGTTGTTGTTATCGCCCCAGACCTTGTCGACGTAGAAGGCGCCACCGCCGATGGTCAGCTTCTGGGTCAGGTTATAGGTGGTCCACAGGCTGAAGCTGTTTTTCGGCGTATTTGGCAATTCATTGCCCTTGGCCGGGTTGGCGAGGCCACTGACTTTACCGCTGCGATCACCGCTGGCGCC
Source organism: Pseudomonas sp. JV245A (assembly GCF_032424515.1). Lineage (NCBI taxonomy): Bacteria > Pseudomonadati > Pseudomonadota > Gammaproteobacteria > Pseudomonadales > Pseudomonadaceae > Pseudomonas > Pseudomonas sp. JV245A. The sequence goes on along the minus strand of NZ_VYKE01000020.1, from coordinate 2,995 downwards.
CGGATCGACGATGGTGCTGTCCAGGTAGCTGTAGCCGGCGAACACTTGCCACTTGTCGGTCAGCTTGCCGCTCGCAGTCAGCTCAAGGCCGTCAACTCGGGTCTTGCCGGCGTTTTCGTAGGTGTAGTTGCTGCTCAGGACCCGGGTGTTTTCCTTTTCGGTACGGAAGATCGCACCGGTCAGTGCCAGGCGGTCGTTGAACAGGTCCCACTTGGTGCCGATCTCGTAGTTGACGGTTTCCTCGGGCTTCATGTCGCTGACGATGCTGGTCGGCGTGCCGGAAGTGGTGGCAAACGGGTTGGTCTCGGCGCCGTTGTCCAGGGTGCTGCCGACCGGTGTAGCCGAGGTGGCATAGGAGATATAGACGCTGCCGTTGTCCTGCGGCTTCCATACCAGGCCCAGTTGGCCTGTCACGAATTCGCTGGTGTCCTCGGCCTTGAAGGTGGTGGTGCGCGCGGTGTTCTTGGTCTTGGCCTGGGTTTCGAAGTGGTCGTAGCGCAGGCCCATGTTGACCAGCCACTGCGGGGTCAGCTCCAGAGTGTCGGCAAAGTAGATGGCCCGGGTGGTGCCTTCGGTGTCGGTGCCCGCGTAGTTGCGGCTGATGGTGCCGGCATAGGCGTCATCCGGAGTCGGATTCGACAGCGAGGTACAAACGCCAGCAGGCTGCGGTACGTTGCACTTGATATTGGCGTTGTTGGAAACGGTGTAGCCACTTTTGCTCGAGGACTCGTCGGACAGTTCGATGCCGGCGGAGAAGTTGTTCTTGAAGCCGCCCAGCACGAACTCACCATACAGATCGGTCTGGTTGGTGGTGGTGTCGGTGTTCGACACCCGGGTGTTGGCCCGGCGCCAGACGGTGCCACTGCGTACGTTGCCCTGGCTGTCGTCCGGCTGGGTCAAGATGTAGTCCTGCATGCTGGTGCCGTGACGGAAGGTGTTCTTCAGGGTCAGCGAGTCGTTCAGGTCGTGCTCGATGGCGAAGGTCGCGGTGTCCACGCGGGACTTGCGGAAGTCGCGGTCGGTCAGGCCATAGAAGTTGCTGCTGTCGCCGCCGTTGACCGGTTTGTCCGGATGGGCCGCGGTGTGGGCGGTACCCATGGAATAGCCGTAGGGAATGCCCGAGTCCGGCAGGTCATCGCTTTCCAGATGGTAGTAATCGAGGAATACCCGGGTGTCGGTGCCTAGGCCGAAGGCCAGGGACGGGGCGATGCCCCAGCGGTCGTAGTTGACCTTGTCTCGTCCGGCGACGTTGCTTTCATGGCTCATCAGGTTCAGACGGCCGGCGGCGGTATCGCTGAACTGGTAGTTGCCATCCAGGGTGTAGCGCTGGGTCTGATCGGAGCCCCAGGTGAAGCCACCGTCCAGGGAGTTGCCCAGGTGCGCCTTCTTGCTCACCAGGTTGATGCTGCCGCCAGCGGCGCCACGGCCGCCCATGGCCGAGTTAGGGCCTTTGCTGACTTCGATGTTTTCAACTGCGAAGACTTCGCGGCTTTGGGCACCTGTGTCGCGGACGCCGTCCAGGTAGGTGTCACTTTGGGCGTCGAACCCCCGGATGAACGGACGGTCGCCCTGAGGGTTGCCGCCCTCACCGGCACCGAAGGTGATACCGGGCACGGTACGCAGGGCGTCCTGCAGCGAGGTGGCCGCGGTGTCCTTGAGTACTTGCTGTGGCACCACGGTCACCGAGCGTGGGGTGTTCACCAGCGGCGCGGTGTACTTTTTCGAGGAGGAGTTTTCGACCTTGTAGGAGGTCTGGTCCTGGGCCTCACCGGTAATGCTGGTGGCTTCCAGGGCAATGGCTTTGCCCGAAGTCTTCTGCTGAGTGTCTTCAGCCGCCTGGACCATATGGCCTGCGGAGCCGGCGGTGATCGCCACGCCAATTGCAGACGCCAGCAGGCGTGGTGAACTGACAGCGGATGGTGGTTGTTGGCGTGACATGTTTTTCCCCTCCCCAAGGATTTGAGGCGGCGGAATATAGGGGAAAGAAACATTTGTTATCAATTGCGAAATATTGCTATTCGCACTTAATTTACATTCTTTACAATTTGCCTTTACGGTTTTTACGTTCTCATGCGTCCCGGGGTTTTACACAGTCAATAAGAATCAATATCATTGACGGCCTTTCGCTCTGCAGGTACCTGGCCATGTTGCTGCACATCCCTGGCGTGTTCACCCGTGACGAGGTCGGGCGCATCCGTGAAGCCCTGGAACAGGCGGACTGGGCGGACGGCAAGATCACCGCCGGTTACCAGTCGGCCAAGGCCAAGCACAACCTGCAATTGCCGGAAGGCCACCCTCTGGCCCAGGAGATCGGCGCGGCGATGCTCGATCGCCTGTGGCAGAACCCGCTGTTCATGTCCGCCGCCTTGCCGCACAAGGTGTTTCCGCCGCTGATCAACTGCTACACCGCCGGCGGCAGTTTCGATTTTCATATCGACAACGCGGTGCGCCAGCCCAAGGGCAGCCCGGAGCGGGTGCGTACGGACCTGTCGTCGACCCTGTTCTTCAGCGACCCCGAGGATTACGAAGGCGGCGAGCTGGAGATCCAGGACACCTTCGGCCTGCAGCGGGTCAAGCTGCCGGCGGGGGACATGGTGCTGTATCCAGGCACCAGCCTGCACAAGGTCAACCCGGTGACCCGGGGCGCTCGCTACGCCTCATTCTTCTGGACCCAGAGCCTGGTGCGCGAAGATAGCCAGCGCGCCTTGCTGTTCGAGATGGACGGCGCGATCCAGGAGCTGACCCGGGATGTGCCCGAGCATCCTTCGCTGGTCCGCCTGACCGGCACCTACCACAACCTTTTGCGTCGCTGGGTCGAGGTGTAAGCCGTGACTTTTCAACTTCGTCGCGAGGAGCTCCTCGACGGCGCACAACTGAGCGCCATGCTTGAGGAGAGCCCGGCCCGCGCCGCCCAGGCGGTGCTGGCGGCTGCTTCCGAGGGCCTGCTGGACGCCCAGGCGCTGCTGGGGCAGATCCTCCTCGACGGTCGCGGCAT